>LFEN01000064.1 GCA_001510075.1 Alphaproteobacteria bacterium casp-alpha2 | reverse complement strand
GAGTGCCATTCAGATGCTTGCCCGGCCGTTCCGAAGTTGATCGCTCCCGGCCCTTGTTGACGGATGATCTGGTCGAAGGCTTCAATGAGCTTGTCATCTTTCGGGTCGTGGGTATCGAAGAGAGACTGGGGCGTTTGGTCAGCATCAACAAGGTCAAGCAGCATCACCCCGGCCTTCTTGAATTTGAACCCTTCGCTGTAAGCCTCTTTCACGCCCTGAATGGCGGCGCGGACGATATGCTTGGTGTTATTGGTGGCAGGCGATAGTTCAATGGATTGCGAAGGCGCATACTGCGGCTCATTCGAGAAGCGGTTCGTCTCGATAAACACGCTTACGGCGGAGCTAACGAGGTTGGCCTTGCGAATGTCCGCCGCCGCTGTCGTGGCAAACACCGTCACGGCGTTGATCAGGTCGTCCAGTTCAGTAATGGTTTGGCCGAATGACCGGGATACCATCGTCGTCTGCTTGGGTTGCGGGATGCTCTCGAAGCCGATGCAGTCTTCACCTCGAAGTTCGCGGACCGTCTTCAGGCCGCCGACACCCATTTCTTTTCTGATCCAACCGTCGGGCTGCTTGGTTAATTCGAGGGCCGTTTTCACGCCGTTCCTGTGTAGCTTCTTTGCAAACTGCTTGCCGATCCCCCACACGTCTCCGACCTCGGTCATTTCTAGTGCCTTTTCGCGCCATTGTGAGCCGACAAGGTTGAGAACGCCATCAGCCTTCTTAGACACCTTAGCGATGCGGTTGGCGACCTTGGAAAGGGTCTTGGTTTCAGCGATCCCAATGCCGACTGGTATGCCCGTCCACTGCTTCACCTTGGCACGGACGGCCTGTCCATATTCATCGAGATCGTCAGGAAGTCCGGTAATATCGAGGAAGCACTCGTCGATAGAATACTGCTGGGCAGCGGGGGCCATGTCAGCCAACACCTGCATCACCCGATTGGACATATCGGTGTACAGGTGGAAGTTACCGCTGAGAACTTGGATGTCGTGATTCTTCACGATGTCGGTGAACTGATAAAGCGGTTGAGCCATCTTGACCCCACACTCCTTCGCTTCATTGGATCGGGCAATAGCGCAGCCGTCATTGGACGATAGGATGATGACGGGGCGGCCTTCGAGCTTCGGATTGAACACCCGCTCACACGAAACATAGAAGTTGTTGCAATCGACCAAGGCGTAAATGGTCATAGCAAGTCTCTTATCGAGCCGCGCACGACGCCCCAGACGGCAGCCTCTTCGCTGTCGATGTCTGAGAAGTGACGAACAGTCAGTTCGCCATCAATGACGACAATGACAATGGAGGTCTTCTCAGGATTGATAGATCGGTCAACGATTAGTGTGTCGCCCTTGTATAGGCCGTGATCTTCCATGCCGTCGCCCTCGACCTTCACGAAGAAGGTTGCAGCGGAGTGTTTGATGAAGTGCTCATCAAGGCTAAGGTTTGTGGTTGTGCGGACGACGGTGAACATTCGCAAACAATAACATGACAGTTTCAAGGGTTGGAGCGTGATTTCCTAATCGTTCAGCATTTCATTCCGCACATCACGTCCGCTTGCGGTCATCATCCATCCGCCATTAACGCTGATGGCTAAGCCTAGTTTCACCGCATCATGATATACAGGGAGCGGGAGCCATCCACCCCATCTGCTTAAGCGGACATCAATTCTCAAAGCGTATGCAATATCTTATCCTGAAATCACTTATGCCAAGCCTGCAGCATTCCGCAGCGTTTCTTCGCTCACGTCACAATACAATGATGTGGTTTGAATATTTGAATGCCCCATTAATTTCTGAATAGTCCGCATTCCAACGCCCTTTGCATTCAGCTTCGTCGCAAAAGTTCTCCGACCAGCATGGCTCGAATTTCGCAAACCAGCCTGCTCGTAGAGCTTCTTAAACAGCATACAAAGCGTGACGTTGCTGAAATGAGCATATCTACGTTGCGAGTAAATGAGCGGAAAGCTTGAATGGGTGCGTGGCAGCGTTTTGACATAGGCGGCAAGTTCCCGTTGTAGCTTATCGCTCAAATATACAATTCGGCTCTTGTTTCCCTTTGTCTGCTCAGCCGACAGTTTAATTTCACGCACAACACCGCCATCACCATTCAGAACATCACCCACAGTCAGCTTGGAAATTTCTCCAACCCGCATACCAGCTTGAACGCTGAGCAAGAAAGCAATGCGATTACGTGCAGCATGTTTGCCAACAGCGATGATGCTGAGAACCTTTTTTACATCCCCATCCGTAAGCACAATAGCTTGTCCCATAACTATCCCTTTCATTAATATTTCTACTATTACGATTGTATATTAATGGTTTTGGGCGGCCTATGGCTGATGGAGAATTATGATCTGTGGATTTTGAAAGGGTTAGGTGCGGTCGGTTAACTTTCAAGCATTAGTTAACATTGTGCCGCTAGAAATTTAACGATCTGCATAAATAGATGTGACAGGAGGAATTTTAATGAGAGCACATGAATTCATAGCGGAACAACAATTGCAAAGACGGCGCATCCTCGTGCCGAAAGACCCAAAAACCATCGAATTACACAAGCAGCAATACGAGCTGGGTAAGAAATGGGCTGAATATCAAGCCAAACTCGCTGATTTGAGAACCAAGCTAAACGATGACAGCGACAATTCCTCTAAAACCGTCCGCAATATGGCTAAACACGCATTAACCAGACAATCCAAAGGAGTTTATGGACGGAGTTGGGATAATGCTGAATGACTGAGTTACGGCAAGTGGTCACAGATGCTTACCAGCGCCTCCGCAAGAACAATCTAGTGCAGAGCCAGTATGATTTCAGCCGAAATTGGCTCCACCGCAGTGCCGGATATTACGGGTATCTAAAGAGCAGCGGTTCGGAACCGACCGCGGACACGGTTCTGACGTTGCTGAACGAGTGCGGTCAGCGAGAACAGTTTTCGAGTGATGCCGCGCAGAGTGCCAGGTTAAGTGAATTTGCCCGCGATTTGTTTGAAAAGCAGGCTAAGGTTGTCGAGCAGTTAAGGGACCACGTGCGCCACGGCATCTCATTTAAATGAGAAAACTATCCAGCGGCTTTTCCATACGTGTCTTTAATTTCTTCACGCGTCAGTGATCTCGCGTCGCCGGCGGCTACGTAGGTGTTGTTTCCCTGCCTAGCGTCCCGCCGAATTAAAGCGAAGCCGTTCTTCAACAAGCAGTAGATCAATCCGATTTCTCGGAAAAATTCGTATAATCGCACCCCGTCTGATCGAATGCTCTCTTTACCTCCGAGCAAGCTTTACACTCGCCACAAGGCGTTTCGTTGATCAAATGGAGGATCGTATTTAAGCTTCAGCCTAGAATGATGAGAGCAGCAACCGTGATCGTTCGAAGCTGAAATTTGTACAATCTGTGTATGATATTTTTCACAAATTTTTAAGTTATTGATTTAATAGGTATAATTCAAATACACATTTAATTCAAAATCCCGTTCTCGCAAGGGAGTGGGAGTTCGATTCTCCCCGGGGGCACCATTCCCTTTTTTTCGTCATTCCCGCTTCCCCCGCCGTCATTCCCGCGAAGGCGGGAATCCAGTCTTTCTACACAATCCTGTCGGATAGATCATTCCAGTCCGGATTGACTTCTTCAATGAGCCGAAGCTTCCACGAACGGTTCCATTTTTTCATCCGCTTCTTCAGCAACGTCGTTTTGCTGAACTTCATTGCTCTCTTCGGTCAAAACTTCGGTGTTGTTCATCGCTCAAATCCCCTGCGCCAAATTTACCGGCACATTATTACGGGGAATTGTTATCAGCGTATGTCCGGTTCATCAGAAAATTGTAATTTTTTGTAATACCGGCGTTTGTTGAGGCGGCCCCCTACCCTCAATTACCCGCCACCCGCCGCACCCGGTTGATGGAACGATCAAAGCGTTCGCGCATTCGCTCGACCACGTCTGTCAGCGAATGCGTCACCACCATCATATCGTGGCTGGAGGCATGCAAGAACGCGCCTGCCGCCAGGTAAATGCCGACGTGGCCGGGGAAAAAGACGATATCGCCGGGCGCCAGGTCGCCCAGGTCGTCGGGTACCGGGATGTCCTGGCCGATGGCGGCGGCCTGCTGGTCGGAATCGCGGGGGCACAAGATACCGGCAGCAGCCAGCGATATCTGGATCAGGCCAGAACAATCAATCCCCTGGCCGCCACGACCGCCCCACAAATACGGCAGGCGGGAAAAAATCGATGCCGTGGCGACAAAATCAGGCCGCGTCTCGCCGAAGGGCGCCAGGTGAGATGCAAACATCCAGCCGCCGGAGGCGAGCTTGGCATAATCGCCATCCGTTTCTTCCACCGCCACCTTTGACATCATGGAAAGGCTTAAGCTCGGCGGGTATTCGCCCTTGTTGTCGGGAAATACCAGCGAGCGAAGCGCCGCCACCCAATGCGTGGCTTCCGGCAGATTGCTGAAAAGACCGGAGGATTTGACGTAGCCGACATAGCCGTCGTGCCCGCACTGGCCCCAGGCCCAGCCGTCTTTATCCTCGTAAACGATAAAATCCTCACCGAACAGCAGCTCGCTGGATTGCAGGGCGCCGGCGTCGGGCTTGCTCATTACCGGCGCACAAGCGAGCCCTAAGCGCCGCTCAGCGCCGGCGACAAAGCGCGCTGCCGGAACCTTGCCTTCCAGATAATCGGCGGCGATGTCGTCGCGGTAAGGATTGGCGCGGGGGTCCGGCAATCCGTTCTGGTCTTTGGAGTGGTCGGGCGGGGTCATGGTCCGGGTTTTTTCCCTTGAAAGGTTGAGCGACGGTGGACGATCCGTTAAAAGCCTTGCATAATTTCGACCTGTAAGAAAATACGCGAAACGCCAGCGAAAAGGGAATGTTACTTGGATAAGCTAGAATTTACCGTGCACGAGTTCATGACCATCATGGGATATATGGACGAAGCGATTGCCGGCAAAAGTGTCCCCCCTGGGTCCGTCTATAATGAATGGTTTGCCCAATGGAAGGCGCTGGACGAGCGGCTGGAAGAATTGCCGATGATGGAACGCGCCGACATGCTGTTTGACGGCAAGCTGACCATCAACGCCATTACCGAGCCGCACCTGAAAGAGGTCATTGATATCGTCAAGGCCCAGGTCACCCTGCACGAGCAGCTGATCAAGGACAAAGACGAAGACGCCGACCCGGAAGACCTGGAAATCTGGCAGAAACGGTTTAACGATTTGACCGCATTGCTGGGGTCCAGCAACTGGCGCGAGGGCGACTAAAGCCTCTTAAACGCGTCTTCGATAGCCACGGCATCAACGCCGTATTCCCGGTATAGCTCCCCGACATCCCCGCATTGGCCGAAGGCATCGACGCCTAAAGAGCGGACAAAATGCCCGGCGACGGAACCGATCCAGCCCAGTCCCGCCGGGTGGCCGTCCTGTACGGTGACGAGCGTGGCATCACGGTCGATGGCCGCCAGCAGACCAGCCAGATGGGATTTGGCACCCTTTTCCCGCCAGTCCTTGAAAAGCCTGTCCGGCGACGTTACCGCCAACAGCCCAAGCCCGGCTTGCCCACCGCCGAGGTTTTCATGCGCGGCTTGCGCTTCGCCGGCGATGGCGCCGGCATAGATAATCGCGCCTTTCGCGTTGGCTTTCGGTTTCACCCGCCAATAGGCCCCGGCGAGAATATCGTGTTTTAGGCTTTTGGTCATTTTGCGCTTCGGCTGTGTCTGCGGCAACGTCGACAGGCGCAGATAAACCGAGCCGCCCCCGCCATTACCATCGTCATCCTGCATGTGGGCGAACCCCCAGCGCATAATTTCCGATAACTCGTCGGCGAAGGCGGGCTCGAAGTAAGCCAGGCCCGGCTGGCCCATGCCGATCAGCGGCGTCGCAATAGACTGGTGCGCCCCCCCTTCCGGCGCCAGCGACAAACCCGACGGCGTCGCCACCAACATGAAGCGCGCGTCCTGATAGCAGGCATAATTGAGCGCATCGAGGCCACGACAGATAAACGGATCATACAGCGTGCCGATGGGAAGCAGCCTTTCGCCGAACAGCCGGTGCGCCAATCCGAACGCGCCCAACATCAAAAACAGGTTGTTTTCGGCGATGCCCAGCTCCAGGTGCTGGCCGGCATCATCGGCGGACCATTTCTGGGTCGATGCGACATGGTGGTCGCGGAAGGTATCGGGCATTTCGTCGCGGGCGAAAATGCCGCGCCGGTTGACCCACGGGCCCAGGTTGGTCGACTGCGTCACGTCCGGCGATGTGGTGACGATGCGATCGGCCAGCAACGAGTCCGAGCCGGCGATATCGTAGAGAATCTTGCCGAAGGCTTCCTGGGTGCTGATGGTCTCTTGCTCTGGCACGCTCAGGGTTTCCGGGATGGGCACCGGGGCTGCGCTTTTATTGCGGCCACCATTCATTGCCTTGAAGGGGACAGCGTCGAGGAAGCCTTGCAGATCATCGGCAGGCTTGCCCAGCCCTGAGAACCGATCCCATTCCCGGCCTTCGGCAATGCCATGGTTTTGGCGGAAGCCCTGCATCTGGTCTTCGTTCATGATGCCGGAATGATTGTCCTTGTGTCCGGCCAGCGGCAAGCCGTGGCCCTTGATGGTGTAAGCGATGAAACAGGCCGGGGTATCGTCGGTGATCGAGGCAAAAGCTTCGAGGATGGTTTCCAGGCAATGACCGCCAAGATTGGTCATCAGGTCCTGCAATGCCGCATCGTCATAAGAGCGAAGCAAATCGGTGACGCCGTCCTCATTGCCGATATCCGCCATCAGTTGCTGACGCCAATGCGCGCCGCCCTGGAACGTCAGCGCCGAATAAAGGTCATTGGGGCAGTCTTTGATCCAGCGTTTCAGGGTTTTGCCGCCCGGCTGGGCGAAGGCCTGCATCATCCGCTTGCCGTATTTCAGTGTCACCACGGTCCAGCCGGTGGCGCGGAAGGTACGGTCAATCCAGCGGAACATGCGGTCAAAGACGACGCCGTCGAGGCTTTGGCGGTTGTAGTCGATAATCCACCAGCAATTGCGAAGGTCGTGCTTGCGGCCTTCCAGCAAGGCTTCGTACATGTTGCCTTCATCCATTTCCGCATCGCCGACAACGGCGATCATGCGGCCCGGCAACCCAGCGGCGACGGTGTCGGAATGGCGGCGCAGGTAGTCCTGCATCAATGACGCGAACACCGTCATCGCCGGGCCCAAGCCGACGGAACCGGTGGAAATATCGACGTCGTCGGTATCCTTGGTTCTGGACGGGTAGCTTTGCGCGCCGCCGAGGCCGCGGAAGTTCTGCAATTTATCCAGTGATTGGTTGCCAAGCAGATACTGGATGGCGTGGAAAACGGGGCTGGCGTGGGGTTTGACCGCGACCCGGTCCTGCGGCCTCAACGTATGAAAATACAACGCCGTCATCAGCGCCGTCACCGACGCCGACGATGCCTGGTGGCCGCCAACCTTAAGTCCGCCAGCCCTGGCTTTATCGCCGCGCAGGTAATTAGCGTTGTGGATCATCCACGAGGCGAGCCACAGGACCTTTTTTTCCAGCTCCTGCAGATAAGGCAAAGCGTCTCGAAGATCGGTTGCCTGCGGCGCGGCGGGGTGTTGTTCATCAAGCGGTGCCATGGCAACATTTTAATCCGAAACGGCGGCGCAGGTACTTGCGAAAACAGCTTAATTATGGCACTGTTTAGCAATAAATATAACATATATTCGATGGAATTAGAATTTAATGTCAAATAGTAGCCTCGATGCGATAGACAGGAAAATTCTGGAAACGCTGCAGAACGACGCCCGCATCCGCAATGTGGAACTGGCGGAAAGAGTCGGCCTGTCGCCCAGCCCGTGCCTCAGGCGCGTCGGCATGCTGGAAAAAAAGGGCATTATCAAAGGCTACGCCACCCTGGTCGATGCCAAAGCCGCCGGCCTGCCGGTCAGCGTCTTTGTTAGTGTGACCCTGGAAAAACAGGTTAAAAAGGCGCTCGGAACCTTCGAAAAAAGAATCAACGCCTGCCCCGAGGTCATGGAATGTTATCTGATGACCGGTGACGCCGATTACCTGCTGCGCGTGGTCACGTCGGACCTCGACGCCTATGAGCGATTCCTGATCGATCAGTTGACGCGCATTCCCGGCGTCGCCTCGATCAAATCCTCCTTCGCCCTGAAACAGGTCGCCTACAAAACCGCCCTGCCGCTGGCGGCCCTGGAAGGAATCACAAAATCGTGAGATTAATTTTATTTGCGAGGCGCACCCGAACCTTGCATACATCCACCATGGCCGGAAAATTTATCATCGGCAGAACAATTTGCGCAGGCGTGCTGATGGCGGCGCTGTCTGGCTTCATCTTCCTCGAAGCGGCGCTGGCGCCGAAGTCGGAACCCTGGCCCCGCTGGCAGGCCCACAACCCGAAATCGGCGGCCACCATCAGCCACGCCGCCTGGGACAAGTTCCTTAAAAAATACATCGTCGGTCACAAGGACGGCGTTAACCGGGTCCTTTATGGCCGCGTCGGCGAAGACGACAAAAAGGCGCTACACGATTACCTTAACCGGCTGCGCACCACGCCCATCGGAAATTTCAACCGCGCCGAACAGAAGGCCTACTGGATCAACCTCTATAACGCGCTAACGGTGCGCATGGTGCTGCAATTTCATCCCGTCGACAGCATTAAAGACATCGACGTATCGTCCGGCCCGTCCGGCGGGCCGTGGAACCGGAAACTATTGGAAGTCATTGGCACGCCCCTAAGCCTCAACGATATCGAACACCGCATCCTGCGTCCCGTCTGGCGCGATGCGCGCATTCACTACGCCGTCAACTGCGCCGCGCTCGGCTGTCCCAACTTGCAACCAACCGCCTTCACCGCCGCCAACACGAACACCATCCTTGACCATGCGGCGCTGAACTTCGCCAATCATCGGCGCGGCGCGCGCATCGAGGACGGGCGGCTGGTCGTGTCTAAAATCTACGCCTGGTTTGCCGAAGACTTCGGCGGCAGCGAGGAAACGGTCATCGCACACCTGCGCCGAAACGCCGAGCCGCCATTGGCCAGGGCGCTGGCAGGGCGGACATCGATTGACGATTACGAATACGACTGGTCCCTGAACGGAGCCAAATAATAAATAATTTAAGCCTCGCGGCGGCGGGTTGAATCGTAACGCCGGGCCAGGGCATCCGGGTCGGCGCCCATCAGATAAAGCGCATGAATCTTAATCCAGCCCCAGACAATGCTAACCGGACAGCGGCCCCGGAAACGCCGGGATGACGTTATCAGCGCAGGCGTTTCAATCAGGCACGTCCGGCCCGCGCCTTCTAAGCGACAGACAAAATCGTAGTCCTCCATCAGGGCCATGGGGCGAATACCGCCGAGGCGTTCGTAGACATGGCTTCGAACAAAAATACCGGAATCACCGTAATAGATTCCTTTTGAGCGCAGCCAGGCATAGAAACCCTCAAGCCAGCGGCTGAAACCGTCATCGCCGTCGAACAACAAGCGGAAATTGCCGCCCGGCGCGCCGGGGTTATCTCTCAGCGCTTTGTCGATGGCCTCAAGGCCGCCTTCGGGAAAAATCGAATCCGCATGCAGGAACAACAGCACATCACCCTGGGCCAGAACGGCACCCTCGAACAGCTGACGCCCGCGCCCAGGCTCAGAGACGATGACCTTTGCCCCCGCCCCCCGGGCAACCGCCACCGTACCATCCAGGCTCATACCATCGACGACAATGACTTCGTGATCGGCCCCTTCCGCCATTAAAGACCCCAGCAACCCCGGCAGGTTTGCTTCTTCGTTCAGGCACGGGATGATGACCGAAATCATGTCCTTTCTCCCACATGAATTTCCCCATCCTTGAGCAAACCGACATCCTTCAGGATTTTCAGATGGTCTTGCCAACCCGTTTCCACCCACGTCCGGCAACGCCGACGCAAGAACAGGTTGGTGACGGGAAAACGTCTGAATACGCCTTCTGCCGTGTCTTGCCAAAGCGCCTTCAGCCAGCGGTGGATTTCAAGCCGTTCGTCCAACGGCAACTGCGGCAAGGTTTCCGCCAGATAGGCCCGGCCAAAAGCGAGATGGCGGGCTTCGTCGCGACGGATGCGGGCGTTGATTCGGGCGAACAGCGGACAGCGGAACCAACCGCCGAGATAATCCAGCGCGAACAGCGCCTCGCCTTCGAGGATGACATTGAAGGCGGCGATCATGCCTTCCGGGCGGCCAGACCAGCCCAACGCCCGCTCGTAAGCAGCGGCCAGCACCGGATCGAGGGGCTGCAACTCGCCGATGCCGGCCAGGTAATCCAGATAGACCCGGGCGTGGCGTTCCTCATCCATGATCTGGAAATCGAGGCAGCGCTGGGCCCACGGATCGTCGATTTTAGCCTTGAGCTGTCTGCACATGGCCAGCGTCGCCCGTTCGCCGTGGTAAAGTTGGCTCAGAACCTGGACCTGAAATTTCCGCCCCAGCCACCGGGGAAGCGCCTTTTTCTCCGGCCAATCGGCGACATCCGCCGCCCGCCACTGGGCGCGTTCGGCCTTGAGGGACAAAGGAGCAAGAGAAAGGCAGGCGTTTTCCATCATGCAAGAAGCTACAGTCTCATCGGTTCCTCTGCCAAATCACGATCATGTCAGATGAACTGCCTAAAAAGGCTTCTCGCCGGGTTTGGCGAGGCGTAGGCTAAAGGCGGGAGTACGAGCCGGTAATAATGCGACGAAAAAAGAGACGCCAGCAGATAAAAAAGAAGGCCAAGCCCGACGAGGAAAAGGCCTGGGCCGACTTCGTTTCCTGGTGCACGGGACGCGGGCTCGATGCGGTGCCGGCCAATCCCTGGACGCTGGCCGCCTATGCCCGCTGGCTGGAGCCCGACAAGACCTTTCCCGCCATCACCAAAATATTCACCGCCATCGCCAAGATTCACACCACGAAATCGCGCAAAAGGCCGGAACGCGACGCAACCGTTATCCGCACCCTCGGCCTGATCGAGGCCAGGGCGAAGGTGAAAAAACAGGCGGCGAAGGATAAACGGCTAGCGCTTTTTCCTGACGACGACGTCCTCAACCCGACGCCGCCCGGTAAACCGAAAAAAACCCCGAAAAAGAAGGTGGCAACACCGGGTAAGAGCAAAAAAACCCGGCCCGGCCTCAGCGCCAGCCCGAAGCTGGTATCAAAACGCAAGTTGAAAAAATAAAAGGGCTAGATTGCCGGGGCTGATCCAGGGCGATCAGGCCCTAGCGGATTTCGATGTCGCGCGTGACTTTGATTTCCATCTTTTTTGCAGTTCCGCTCACACGCCTAAGAACGATTTCCCCCCGGTAAACCCCCTCGGGCCAGCGCTGAAGCTTTCTTTTCTTGCCGGCAAAGCCGAAGTAACGGGCCTGGGTTTTTTTGATCGACTGGGCGCGCCGGGTGAGCACGGTTCCGTTGGGAGCGGTGATGCTGATGATTAATTCATCACCCTCATTTACCCAGTATATATCCGCCCACAACACCAGCGCCGGGGCGATAGCGGGCATTGTTTTCCCATTCAACCGCCCGGCCCTGGCAGCATCCGGTTTCGGCGCACCCGAGGCAAAGCCGACATGAAAGACCGCTGTCGTATCCTGCCCCAGCCGGGCGAGCGTTTCCGGTTCCCACAGCGGCTTTGGCCCCGGCCGGCAATTTTCCGTCCGTCCCAGTCCGGCAAAAGGGTCGATGATTTTTTGCTTCAGGCGCACGGACAAATGCACATGGGGAAACTGCGCCCGGCCAGAATGCCCGACCAGGCCCAGTTGCTGACCCTTTTCGACCTTATCTCCAAGGCGCACCATGACCGAGCCCCGGCGCATATGGCAGTACTGGGTTTCCCAACCGTCTCCGTGCGCAAGAACGACGCCGTTGCCGCATTCCCGGCTTTCGATCTTGGGTCCGCCCTTTTTGGTGAAATCGACATCCGCCATGCCGTCCCGGCCGCCGCGCACGATCCCCGCCGCCGACGCCAGCACCGCCACCCCCTTGTTCATCACCTCTAGGTCGCGAATGGCGATATCGGTGCCCTTGTGGCCGTCATAGGTCCGCCCATGGCAGGCGTAATCCCTGACCCCCGGGCCAGGGTCCAGATCGACACGGTTGACCAGCCAGCAATCCCGGCCCGGTTCGCAGCGAATCGGCAAGGCCAATTTCGGCTGTTCGGCCCCATGGGCAGCCCCCGGCGCAACCAACGGCGCCAGCGCCAGAAACAGGCCCCACAATCCCGCCGGAAAAGATAACCACCGCCCCGGAACAAGGCTGATCGTACGTTTTCGCCAAAAATGCCGCATTCTTATTATTACCAAGCATGGCCGTCTTCCATAACCCCAAATCATCGCCTTGCCCCCAAGCCCCCCGGCCTATATATTGCGTCGCAACAAGTTCTTTTGCGTCGCAATAACAATAATGAACGGAAAATACGGATGGAACTGGAAAAAGCCGTCGAGGCCAAAAGGATCAAGGAAGCCAATGCCCGTCTGCACGGATTTTATTTCGAGGATCTGGAAATCGGCATGCTGGGCGCGTACGCCAAAACCATCACCGACGCCGACGTCATCACCTTCGCCGGCATTTCCGGCGACACCAACCCCGTTCACCTGAACCACGAATTCGCCAACGAAACCATGTTCGAAGGGCGCGTCGCCCACGGCATGCTGACGGCGAGTTTCATTTCCACCGTCATCGGCACCAAGTTGCCGGGACCGGGGTGCATCTATGTGTCGCAGAACCTGCGCTTCAAGGCGCCGGTCAAAGTCGGCGATACGGTGACGGCGGTATGCACGGTCACCAAGATGATCCCGGAAAAACACATGATCGAGATGCAGACCTTGTGCTCTGTCGGCGCAAAAACGGTTCTCGAAGGCGAGGCCCTGATCATGGTCCCCGTCCGCCCGACGCAAGTCTGAACGCTCACTTACCCCCCCGTATTCCACTCGTATTCCACTCGTATTCCACTCGTATTCCACTCGTATTCCCTTGGGCTTCTTTATCCTTGACCCAAAGGGAGGGCGCTGACACTTTCCCGCCATGCGGATCTTTCGACATTTCAATGCCTTGCCCGATGATGCCAAGGGGGCAGCGGTCGCCGTCGGCAATTTCGATGGCGTCCACAAAGGCCATCAGGCGGTCATCCACGAAGCCGGTGTTATCGCCAAGGATACAACGAGGGACGTTACAGGTGACGGCAAGCGCCCATGGGCGGTGCTGACCTTCGAGCCGCACCCGAGAAAACTGTTCGCGCCCGACCAGCCGCCCTTCCGCCTGACCCCGTTCGCCGCCAAGGCCGAGGCGATCGAGGCCATGGGCGTCGATCTGCTGATCGTCCAGCGCTTCGATACGGCATTCTCACAAATGGAAGCCAAAGATTTCGTCATCGAGGCGCTGGTCGGGGGCTTGAACGCCAGCCATGTGGTGGCCGGGTATGATTTCGTTTTCGGCTACAAACGCTCGGGCCACTGCGACATGCTGCTGGCCATGGGCAGGGAACACAATTTCGGCTTTACCGCCGTCAACGCCGTCGAGGACGGCACCGGCCAGGTCTATTCTTCGACCCGGGTGCGCGACTGTTTGGCCAACGGCGACCTGGATGGCGCGAAGGCTCTTTTAGGACGGGATTTCCAATACCGCGGGCGGGTCATGCATGGCCAACGGCGCGGCCATACCATCGGCTTTCCCACCGCCAATATCGCCCTCGGCCAGGCCGTTTGCCCGCGTCTCGGCGTCTACGCCATTCGGGCGCAAGCAGGTGGTTGCGGCGAATGGCGGGACGGCGTCGCCAACATCGGCGTCAGGCCCACCTTCGGCGGCGACGGCGTCGTGCTGGAAGTACATTTGTTCGATTTTGACGGCGATCTGTACGGACAAAGAATGCATGTCCGGCTGATCGGCTTCCTGCGCGACGAAAAGAAGTTTGACGGCATCGGTGATTTGAAGACACAAATCGCCCTGGACGTAACCAAGGCAATGGAAATACTTACGGTTTAGCGACGCCAATAAGAAGGTGAACCACGAAGGCACAAAGGCGCTAAGAAGAATGATCCCATTTTTTCTTTTTTCTTCGTGTCTTTGTGGTTAATAAACTAGGACGAAGACGCATGATGACCGACTACAAATCCACTGTGTTCCTGCCCAAGACGGATTTCCCCATGAAAGCGGGGCTGGCCGAGCGCGAGCCGAAAATGCTTGAGCGCTGGCAAAAGATGGGCCTCCATGCGCTGCTCCGCAAAAACAGCCAGGGCCGGGAGAAATTTGTCCTCCATGACGGCCCGCCCTACGCCAACGGCCATTTGCATTTCGGCCACGCGCTGAACAAGATTCTGAAAGACGTCGTCGTGCGCAGCCAACAGATGCTGGGCAAGGATTCCGTTTATGTGCCGGGCTGGGACTGTCATGGCCTGCCCATCGAATGGAAGATCGAAGAAAAATACCGCAAAAAGAAAAAAGACAAAGACGACGTACCGGTCATCGAGTTCCGCAAGGAGTGCCGTGAATTCGCCGAACACTGGATCGATATCCAACGCGAAGAATTCAAACGCCTAGGCCTGACCGGCGACTGGGACAATCCCTACACGACCATGAGCTTCGATGCCGAAGCGCAGATCGTGCGTGAACTTGGCAAGTTCCTGATGGACGGCTCGCTCTATCGCGGCGCCAAGCCGGTGATGTGGTCGCCGGTTGAAAAAACCGCCCTGGCGGAAGCCGAAATCGAGTACCACGACCACACATCAACGACGATTTTTGTCCGCTTCCCGGTGGCAAAAGCATCGACGCCCGAAATCGAGGGTGCCGCCATCGTTATCTGGACGACGACGCCCTGGACCATGCCCGGCAACCGCGCCGTCGCCTTTGGCCCCGACATCGACTACGTCGTCATCGAGGTCAAGGAAGCCGCCGACGGCAGCCTGGCAACCGTCGGTGAAAAGCTGGTCGTCGCCGAAGCCCGGCTGGAAGCGTTTATCGGCGCTTGCGGGATCACCACGCCGCATGTGCTGGCGACTCTCAAAGGTGCGGCCCTGGAAGGCACCGTCTGCAAGCACCCCTTAAATGGCCAAGGTTATGATTTCGAGGTTCCTGCCCTGCCCGCCGCCTTCGCCACCACGGACGAAGGCACCGGCATCGTCCACATCGCGCCCGGCCACGGCGCCGATGACTGGGAACTGGGCATCGCCAACGGCATTGCGGTACCCGAGACCGTCGGCGAGGACGGATGTTTTTTCGATCACGTGCCGCTGTTCGCCGGCCAGCACGTCTACAAGGTCAACGACATTGTCGCCGACACCCTTGAGGCTGCGGGCGGCTTGCTGGCGAAGGGCAAGCTGTCGCATCGCTATCCCCATTCCTGGCGCTCGAAGGCGCCGCTGATTTTCCGCAACACGACGCAGTGGTTCATTTCCATGGAAACCACGGGGCTTCGTGAAAAAGCGCTAGCCGCCATCGACGACACCCGGTTTATCCCCGCATCGGGTCAGAACCGGCTTCGCGGCATGATCAAGGACCGCCCCGATTGGTGCGTGTCGCGCCAACGCGCCTGGGGCGTGCCGATCACGGTATTCGTCAACAAAAAAACCGGCGAACCGCTGCGCGACCAGGCCGTGCTCGACCGCATCGTCGCCGCCGTCGAAGAAGAAGGCGCGGACGCCTGGTTCGCGCCTGATCCCAGCCGCTTCTTAGGGCCCGACCATAACGCCGACGATTTCGAAGCGGTGACGGATATTCTCGACGTCTGGTTCGATTCCGGATCGACCCACGCCTTCGTCCTTGAGGCCCGCGACGATTTGCAATGGCCGGCGTCCTTGTACCTGGAAGGCACCGACCAGCACCGTGGCTGGTTTCATTCTTCATTGCTGGAATCCTGCGGCACGCGGGGACGCGCACCATATGAAGCCGTACTGACGCACGGTTTTCTTCTGACCCAGAACGGCGAAAAGATGTCGAAATCCACCGGCAACGCCGCCTCGCCCCAGGAAGTGACCTCCACGCAAGGAGCCGACATCTTGCGCCTGTGGGTGGTTGGGTCCGATTACACCGAAGACCTTCGCATCGGACCGGATATCTTGAAACAGCAAGCCGACGTTTACCGGCGGCTGCGCAATACGCTTCGTTTTCTGCTCGGCAACCTGGATGGCTTCGACGAAGCCGAACGCCTGGACCCTGCCGAATTACCGGAACTGGAACGCTGGGTGCTGCACCGGCTCTGGGAAATGGACAACCATCTGCGCAATGCCTGTGACGGGTTCAATTTTCATCCGCTGTTTACGGAGCTGCACAATTTCTGCGCTGTCGATCTGTCGGCGTTTTATTTTGACGTCCGGAAAGACGCGCTCTATTGCGATAGCCTGACCGATCCAAAACGGCGCGCGGCGCGCACGGCGCTTGACGAAATATTTAATTGCCTGACCGCGTGGTTGGCGCCCTTTATTTGCTTCACCGCCGAAGAAGCGTGGCTTTCCAGAGACGGAAACGACGATGGCAGCGTTCATCTTCGCACTTTCCCGGAAATCCCGGAAAATTGGCGCGACGACGCCTTGGCAGAAAAATGGGAAACCGTGCGCAAAGTCCGGCGCGTCGTGACCGGGGCGTTGGAAGTGGCGCGAGCGGAAAAGAAAATCGGCTCCAGCCTGCAGGCCAATGCCGTCGTTCACGGCGATAGCACCCATCAGGAAGCCTTTAACGGCATCGACCTTGCCGAACTGTTTATCACGTCGGCGGCTTCGTTTGGTGAAGGCAACAAAGAAACGGGCTTTGCCCTAGATGACGTGCCCGGCGTTACCGTCGAATGGAGCCCGGCCGACGGCGAAAAGTGCGAACGCTGCTGGAAAGTATTGCCCGATGTCGGCGCCGATAGCGACCATCCGGCAGTCTGCGGGCGTTGCGCTGATGCTGTGCGCCAATCTGCGCCATGACACTCACCATCCAATTCCGCAAAGGACTCGGTCTTGCCGCCCTGATCATCCTTATCGATCAGGCCAGCAAGTGGTGGATACTCAGCACCGTCATGAACCCGCCCCGGGTGATCGAGGTAACACCGTTTTTCAATCTGGTCATGGCCTGGAACCAGGGCGTCAGCTTTGGCATGTTGAATTCGGGCGGCTGGCTTGCGGCGTGGGGGCTGCCCATTGCGACGGCGGCGATCATTCTCGGTCTTGGCGTCTGGCTCGCCCGCGCCGACAAGCTCGTCACCGCGTTGGGCCTGGGTCTCATCATCGGCGGCGCGCTCGGCAACCTCATCGACCGCCTCCGCTTCGGCGCGGTAGCGGATTTTCTTGATTTTCATTGGGCCGGCTATCACTGGCCGGCCTTTAATGCCGCAGACAGCGCCATTTTCATCGGCGCCGTGGCTTTGGTTCTGGAAACCTTGTTTGAAAGCCGGGAAAAGCAGTAAAATAGAACGATGAAGAAAATATCCACCGTTACCTGTCTTTTCGCCGCCGTAGCGCTGCTCGGGGCTTGCGAATCCGCACGCAAGGTTTTCAGCAGCGATAAAACCGCGCCGGACGAATTCGCCGTCTATTCCCGCCCGCCCTTGAGCCTGCCGCCGGAATACAAACTACGCCCCCCGGTCCCCGGCTCGTCCCGGCCGCAAGGCGAGACGGCAAAAACCCTGGCGGAGAGGGCGATCCTCGGCCCCAAGGCCCGTTCCGGCAAACAGTTGAAAGCCGTCAAGGGCAGCACCGGGGTGCGCGCACTTTTGCGTGACACCGGGGCGCTGACGGCGTCTGCCGACATCCGCACCGTGATTAACGAGGAAACCTCGATCTTGGCGGAAAGGGACCAGGCCTTCGTCAATAAACTGATTTTCTGGGTTGATGACAAACCCTTCCAGGGCACCATTGTCGATGCGGAAAAAGAACAGAAACGCATCCAGAAGAATCAGGCCCTGGGCCGCCCGGTCACCGATGGCGAAACGCCGGAAATCAAGGTTAAACGCGGCCGCAAGGGCCTGTTGAATTTCTAAACTGAATCACAAAAGCGTTATTCCTTTTGCTTTTTGCCATGCAATTGCCATCTTCCCCTAAGATGGTCAGTCATTCCCCGGTTATACTCGGCCCGGCAACCATAAAAAGGACCCCTTAATGACGCGTCTATTCCCGATCCTGGCAGCCCTGCTTCTGGCTTTTTCCGCCAACGCGGCCAGCGCCGGCGTTTTCAATCCCGACACGTTCACGCTCAACAACGGCATGCAGGTCGTGGTCGTCAAAAACCACCGGGTGCCGGTGGTCACGCACATGGTTTGGTACCGCGTTGGGTCGGCGGATGAAGGCCCCGGCGAATCGGGCATCGCCCATTTCCTCGAACACCTGATGTTCAAGGGCACAAAAAAGCGCAAAGCCGGCGAGTTCTCGAAAATTCTGGCGCGCAACGGCGGGCAGGAAAACGCCTTCACGTCATCGGACTACACCGCCTATTTCCAGACCGTCGCCGCCGACCGGCTGGAAATGGTTATGGAAATGGAAGCCGACCGGATGACCAATCTGGTGCTGAGCGCGGAGGATGTGGATACGGAAAAAAAGGTCGTTTTGGAAGAACGCCGCTCGCGCACCGACAACAACCCGTCCGGCATTTTGGCTGAACAGGTCAATGCGGCGCTTTACCTCAACTATCCGTACCGCCGCCCGGTGATCGGCTGGGCGCACGAGATCGAGGCGCTGTCGCTTGAAGGCATCATGGCCTTCTACAAAAAATGGTACGCGCCGGAAAATGCCATCCTGGTCGTCGCCGGCGACATCACGGCCGAAAAGTTGAAACCACTGGCCGAAAAATATTACGGCGCCATCCCCCGCGGCCCGGGGGTGAAGCGATTGCGGCCCACCGAACCGCCGCAACAAGCGACGCGCCGGGTGACGTTGAAAGACTCCCGCGTGCGCCAGCCCTCATGGTCGCGCACGTTCCTGGCGCCGAGCTATCTTAGCGGGGCGGTGGAGCACGCCTATGCGCTTCAGGTGCTGGCCAATATATTCGGCGGCGGCGCGTCGAGCCGGCTCAACCGGGCGTTGGTCGTCGACAACAAAATCGCCGTCTCGGCAGGCAGCTATTACGGCGCCAGTGACCGGGGCCCTTCCAGCTTTTCCCTGCACGCCAGCCCCCGGCCCGGCATCGACATGGTGGAACTGGAAAAGCGGGTAGAAGGCGAACTGGCGACGTTGCTCAAAGACGGGGTCACCGCGTCCGAGGTCGAGCGGGCCAAGAAACGCATGCAGGCCCAGGCCGTCTACGCCCGCGATTCCCAGTCCACCGGGGCCAGAACGCTGGGCACGGCGCTGGCCATCGGCATGGCCGTCGAGGATGTCGAATCCTGGCCCGATCGCATCGGCGCCGTTACCGTAGACGCCGTCAACAAGGCAGCGCGTGCCGTGTTGAAAGAGGGCCGCTCGGTGACCTCGCTGTTGCTGCAAAAGAAATCCGGCTGAGGGTGGTGGACGAAATGATAAAAAAATCTTTATCCGTTCTGGCCCTAACGCTTGCGCTTACGCTGATGATCGGCGGAACCGCCGACGCGGTGACGGTGGAAAAAGTCACCTCCAAAAGCGGCGTCACCGCCTGGCTGGTGCGCGATCATTCCAACCCGATCATTTCCATGCGCTTCGCCTTCAGGGGCGGTGCGGCGCTGGATCCCAAGGGTAAAGGCGGGCTCGCTAACATGGTCGCCTCAAGCCTGGACGAGGGTGCCGGCGATATCGACAGCAAGGCCTTTCAGGCGAAACTTGAGGATTTGGTCATCACGCTACGCTTCAACGCCGGGCGCGATACCTTTTCCGGCCAGTTAAATACCTTGGTCACCAACAAGGACACGGCCTTCGACCTGCTGCGCCTGGCGCTCACCAAGCCCCGCTTCGATGCCGAGCCGGTGCAACGCATCCGCAGCCAGATCCAGGCCGGGCTGCGCCAGGAAACGGAAGACCCCGGCGCCATCGCCAGGAAAACGTTGATGCAGACCCTGTTCCCCGGCCATGCCTACGCCCGGCCCGCCAACGGCACGCCTGAATCCGTTGCCGCCATTACCCGGAACGACCTCAGCGCCTTCACCACGAGAAGGCTGGCCAGAAACAACCTTGTCATCGGCGTCGTCGGCGACATCAAGAAAGACGACCTGGCCCGGCTGCTGGACACGGTCTTCGGCGGCCTGCCGGCGACGGCGGTAGCCTGGGAGGTGCCCGATGTGAAACCGCAAAGCGCCGGCTCGATCAAAATCATCGAAAAAGCCATTCCGCAAAGCGTTATCGTTTTTGCACAAAAAGGCCTGAAACGGAAAGACCCGGAATTTTACGCCGCCTATGTCATGAACCATGTTCTGGGCGGCGGCGGGTTCACGTCCAGGCTTTACAGCAACATCCGCGAGAAGCGGGGTTTGGTCTATTCCGTCTATTCGGGGCTGCATCCCATGAATCACGCCGGCCTGATCGTCGGCGGAGCGGGCACCGCCAACGAGCGCGTCGGCGAAACCATCCGGGTGCTTAAGCGTGAATGGTCGAAAATGGCCAAAGACGGCATGACCGCCGCCGAACTGAAAGATGCCAAAACCTACCTCACCGGGTCTTATCCGCTGCGTTTCACGTCGTCCGGGTCCATCGCCTCGATGCTGGTCGGCATCCAGTTGGACAACCTCGGCATCGACTATATGGACCGGCGCAACGGCCTGATCGAACAAGTGACGCTGGCCGACGTCAACCGGGTGGCGGCAAAGTACCTGAAGCAAGACCGGCTCAGCTTCGTCATCGTCGGCAAACCCAACGGCGTCAAAGCAACGCCGTAAAATTCCCGCTCCGGCACTGGTTGGCGGCGACGTTCTTTGCTAGTCTCCTCCGATACCCCTGCCCCCAAAAGGGCACTGACGGAGCGGTTTTTCACTGATGGCGTCCTTGAAACGTACTGCCGCCTGGAAGGCGCTAGCGGCCCACCATAAAAAGATTTCGACAACCCACATGCGCGATCTGTTCGCCGGAGACGATAATCGCTTCGACAGGCTCTCGCTCGGTCTGGGCGGGCTGTTCCTCGATTATTCGAAAAACCTGATTAGCGATGACACCGTCGCCCTGCTCATCGACCTGGCCCGGCAAACAGACGTCGAAGGCTGGAGACAGCGCATGTTCGACGGCGAAATCCTCAACAACACCGAAAGCCGCGCTGCCCTTCATGTGGCGTTGCGCCATCCCGACGATGGCGGCCCGATGATGGCGGCGGGCGTCGATGTCATGCCGGATGTCCGCGCCAACCGGGACAAAATGCGCACCGTCACCGAAGCCATCCGTTCCGGTGATTGGAAGGGCGCCACCGGCGAAAAAATCAACGCCATCGTTCATATCGGCACCGGCGGCTCGCACCTCGGCCCGGAAATGGTCACGGAGGCGCTGCGTCCTCTTGGCCCCCCAGAGGCCAATGGCGGCCCGGAAATGCACTTCGTCTCCAACGTCGACGGGGTGCAGATCGCCGGCGTGCTGGAAGGGTTATCACCGGAAACGACGCTGTTCATCGCCGCCTCCAAAACCTTCACCACGGAAGAAACAATCACCAATGCCCGCACCGCCAAGGACTGGCTGGTAGCGGCGTTGGGTGAAGAGGCCACCCTCCGGCACTTCATCGCCATTTCAGGCAACGCCAAGGCCGTCGCCAACTTCGGCATCCCCGACGACAACACCTTCGCGCTTTGGGACTGGGTCGGCGGGCGCTATTCCGTCTGTTCCGCGATCGGCCTGCCCATTGCGCTATCTCTGGGAATGGACACTTTCGAGGAATTGCTCCGGGGCGCGCACGATATGGACTGCCATTTCCGGGACTCTCCCCTGGAAAAAAACATGCCGGTAATTTTAGGGCTGATCGGCATCTGGAACATCGATTTCCTGGACGCCCAGGCGCTCGCCATCCTGCCTTACGACGAGGGGCTGCGCGGCCTGCCCAACTATCTCCGCCAGTTGGAAATGGAAAGCAACGGCAAGGCGCTGGATCGTGACGGCAACCCGGTCGATGCCGGCACCGCCACCGTCGTCTTCGGCGACCCCGGCACCCGCGGCCAACACGCCTTTTACCAGGCCCTGCACCAGGGCCGCCAACGCATCGCGTGTGATTTCATCGCGCCCATGGAAAGTCGCCACAAGGGCGGCTCCCACCACGACCGATTGCTGGCTAATTTCTTCGCCCAAACGGAAGCCCTGATGGCCGGACGCACGTCGGACGAGGCCCAGGCCGCCATGGTGCTCAGGGGGGTGCCTGAAACCGAGCGCAAAAAACAGCTCCCGCATCGGGTTTTTGAAGGCAACCGGCCGACCAACTCGATCCTGCTGGAGCGGCTGGACGCCTTTAGCTTAGGCCAGTTGATTGCGCTCTATGAACACAAAGCCTTTGTCCAGGCGGCAATCTGGGGCCTCAACCCGTTCGACCAATGGGGCGTCGAGTGGGGCAAGGAACTGGCGACGCAAATCCTCGAAACGCTGGAAACCGGCGCGACAGCGCCTAAAACGTGCGCCTCCACCACCGGCCTGATTGATCGCTACAAATCCTGGAAGGCGAAAAACCGATGACGCTGCGCCGCCTGCCGGAAACCGTCATCAACCGCATCGCCGCCGGTGAGGTGGTCGAGCGACCGGCCTCGGTGATCAAGGAACTGGTGGAAAACGCCATCGACGCCGGGGCGGAAAATATTTCCGCCGTGCTGCGCGATGGCGGGCAGACGTTAATTTCCGTTACCGATGACGGGCACGGCATGCACCGCGATGAACTCGCCCTTTGCATTGAACGCCACGCCACCTCGAAACTACCCGATGACGACCTGCTCCACATCAATAGCTTCGGCTTCAGGGGCGAGGCATTGCCCGCCATCGGCGCGATTGCCCGGCTCGCCATCACCAGCCGCGCCGAAGGCTCCGACGACGCCTGGATGATTGCCGTCGAAGGCGGCAAAGCCCAAGACCCCGAACCGGCGGCGTTAAGCCGTGGCACCCGGGTCGAGGTGCGCGATCTTTTTTTCGCAACGCCGGCCAGACTGAAATTTATGAAGGCCGCCAAGACCGAACAAATCCACGCCACGGACGCCGTCAAGCGCCTCGCCATGGCGCATCCGGGCATCGCCTTCACGCTCTCGGACGGCCATCGCGATCTGCTGAAATTGCCCCGCGCCAGCGGTGAAAGCGCCCGGCTTGATCGCCTTAGCCGCATCATGGGCCGGGATTTCTCGGGCAACGCCATTGCCATCCAGGCCGAGCGGGAAGGCGCGCACCTCACCGGCTTTGCCGGGCTGCCGACGCTGAACCGTGGCAACGGGGCGTTGCAGTTCCTGTTCGTCAACCAACGCCCGGTCAACGACAAGCTGCTGTTCGGGGCGCTCAGGGGGGCCTATCGGGAGTTCCTGGCGTCCAACCGCTATCCGTTGGTGGCCTTGTTTATCGACTTGCCCGCGGACGCCGTTGACGTCAACGTCCATCCAGCCAAGACCGAAGTCCGCTTCCGCGATGCTGGCATGGTCCGTGGTCTGATCGTCGGCGCCATCAAACACGGCCTGGCCGAGGCCGGTCACCGGGCATCGACGACGGCCGCCGACGCCGCCCTGGGAGCCATTCGACCTGGCGGAACAGGCGGGGGATTTGGCGGCGGAAATTATCGCGGGAGCCCCGTTTCCGCAGGCCTGCGCGACCGCGCCGACGCCTTTCACACCCCCTTTCCCGGCCTTGACGCAGCGCCTTCTGCGGCGCCGTCCGCGCCTTTCCCTGATGACGACATCGGCGATTATCCTTTAGGCGTCGCCCGCGCCCAGGTTCATGAAACCTACGTCGTCGCCCAAACAAAGGACGGCATTGTCATCGTCGATCAGCACGCCGCCCACGAACGGCTGGTCCAGGAACGCATCAAGAAGGCGCTGGATGCGGGCAGCGTGGCGCGCCAGGGCTTGTTGATCCCCGAGGTGGTTGAACTGGACGAAGACGCCTGCGGACGGCTGTTAGGACGCGCCGGGGAACTGGCCGAACTGGGGCTGGTCATCGAAGGCTTCGGCGACGCCACCGTCGTCGTGCGGGAAACGCCGGCGCTGTTAGGCGAAACCGATATTCAGGGGTTAATCAAAGACCTCGCCGACGACCTGGCCCAATGGGACGAGGGCTTGGCGCTGACGCAGAAACTGGGCGATGTCTGCGCGACCATGGCATGCCACGGCTCGGTGCGCGCCGGCAGGCGGCTTAACGGCGCAGAGATGAACGCGCTGTTGCGCGAAATGGAAACGACGCCGCATGCCGGCCAATGCAGCCACGGGCGGCCGACCTATGTCGAGCTAAAGCTGGCCGACATCGAAAAACTGTTCGGGCGGCGATAAACCCGCCATGTTGGCCGAATGGTTCAGGCACCTGACGACGCCCTGTCCGACGCACCTAAAAAAAATGGGCTACCTGAAAGAACTGATCGCCATCGAGGCCCGGCATGGCCGCCAGCGGGCCGCCTGGGCGAGCCATCTCGAGGCCTGTAAAAAACTCATCTTGGAGGCCGCCGATGCGGTCAAGCCCGGCCGGGTGGCGGTGCTGGGCTCGGGCCTGCTGCTCGACGTGCCGCTTAGGGAATTATCGGAGAAATTTTCAGACGTCCGGCTGGTCGATATTTTCCACATGCCCGCCGTCGAAAAACGCGTCGCCGGGCTGGCCAATGTCCGTCTCGTCACCGCTGATCTCACCGGGCTGGCCGAGGCCACCTTTGCCCATGTCAACGAAGGCCGCACCGGCGCCTTGCCGAGCCCGGAAATCGATGCCGGCATCGTCGCCGATTGCGACTTGGTTGTGTCGCTTAACCTTCTCACGCAACTCCCCCTGCTGCCCATGGGTTGGGTGCAGGAGAACAGCCCTGCCTATGACGAAGACGCCCTTAGATCCTTCGCCCGGGGCATCGTCGACCACCATTTGGAATTCCTCTTAAGCCTGCCCGGCCGGGTATGCCTGATTACGGAAAAGCAACGCGCCATCTGTGACGGCGGCGACGTGCTACAGGAAATCGACCCCTTGTTCGGGTCCGAACTGAGGGCTGCCCAGATCAAAAGATGGACCTGGAACATCGCCCCCAGGCCGGAAATCAACCGCCATATCGACCTCAGCTTCCGCATGGCCGGCATCGCCGATCTAAAGGGCTAGAAAAATCACCCGGGCAGCGCCGTAAGTACGTTCGTCAAGAATTTTAAATTCACGGGGTGGATCAAATTCTTCCTTCGCCGCCACTTCGACGACGCAAACGCAGCCTTGCTTGATCCAGCCTTTATTCACCAACCCCTTGAGCGCCGGCGCAACCAAGCCCTTTTCGTATGGAGGATCGAGGAATACCAGCCCGGCCGGCGTCTTGGCGATGCGCGGCGGTGGCGGCAGGCGGGTGGCGTCAAGCTTCAACAACGTCACCGCGCGCCCCAGACCAAGGCCGCCGGCATTCTTGCGGGTCAATGCCTGCGCCGACGGAGCACTGTCGATGAAGACGCCATGGCCGCAGCCCCGTGACATGGCTTCCAACCCCAGCGCGCCGGTGCCGGCGAAAACATCCAACACGGTCAGGCCGTCGAAATCGAACCCATCGACACCGTGGGCGAGCACGTTAAATATTGATTCCCGGACTCGGTCCGCCGTCGGTCGCAAGTCGCGATCGGTTGGAGCCTCAAGGGCGCGGCCCCGGAAACGCCCGCCTACAATCCTCATTTGCCGGCCCTATTTGGTTTCCCCGTCCGCGCCTCTTGTTTATTTTTCCCGGTCCGGGCTGCGCCCGTCCGCGCCTCTTGTTTAATCCCCAACTGCTCGCGCAGCACCTTGCCGGTGATCTCCGCCGTCTGGCCGCGGGTCAACTTGCCCAACTGAAACGGGCCGTAGGCGGTGCGGATCAGACGGCTTACCGTTAGCCCCAAGTGTTCCATGACCTTGCGGATTTCGCGGTTGCGGCCTTCCGTCAACGATACCGTCAGCCAGGCATTAGCGCCCTGTTGCTTGTCCAGCGCCGCCTTGATGGGCCCGTATTTAACACCGGAAACGGTGACGCCTTTTTCCAGCGCGGCCAGTTTTTTTTCATCGACGGTGCCGTGCACCCGCACCCGGTACACCCGAGCCCAGCCGGTTTCCGGCAGTTCCAGGCGGCGCGCAATTTCGCCATCGTTGGTGACCAGCAGCAATCCTTCCGAGTTCAAATCCAAACGGCCGACGGAAACGACGCGGGGCAAGTTTTCCGGCAGGCGCTGGAATACGGTCGGGCGGCCCTCGGGGTCCTTGTGGCTGGTGACCAGCCCCGGTGGTTTGTGATAGCGCCAAAGCCGCGTCGGCTGCTTGGCCGGCAGTGGTTGGCCATCAACGACGATCTTGCTTTCCGCCGTCACCGTGAAGGCAGGGCTCGCCAGCGTCTCGCCATCGACGATGACGCGACCGGCCTCGATCCAGCGTTCAGCCTCGCGCCGGGAACACAGGCCGGCGCGGGCCAGCACTTTGGCGATACGCTCAGGCTTGGATAATGGTTCTTGCATCGTTTTTTTGACCACAAAGACACGAAGGCACAAATATAGAAGGGGGCTCCTCTTTGCGCCTTTGTGCCTTAGTGGTTCAATTCCTTGGTTTTAAGACTATCCATGGTCGCACTTTATGGCCCGCCCCCGTTTCCAGCAACAACGAAGCGCCCTGGGGACTTGCCTTTATTAGCCCCCGGCGGCAGGCTCGGCCCATGAGCGAAACCAAACAGACCCCGATGCAGCTGGCGCTGGCGCAAGCCCAGGCCGCTGCCCAGCGCGGCGAAGTGCCGGTCGGCGCGGTCATCATCGAGGCCAAGACCGGGCATTTGATCGCCACCGCCTGCAACCGCACGGAAGAACGGAACGATCCGACGGCACACGCGGAAATAATGGCGATCCGTGAGGCGACGTCCCGCCAGGGTGCCCCCCGGCTGCAAGACTGCGATCTCTATGTGACGCTGGAGCCGTGCGCCATGTGCGCGGCGGCAATTTCCTTCGCCCGCATCAGAAGGTTGTATTTCGGGGCCTATGATGCCAAATCCGGCGGCGTCGATCACGGTGCCAAGGTTTTCGACCACGACACCTGCCATCACAAACCGGAAGTCATCGGCGGCGTCAACGAAACCGAAGCGGCGGAATTGCTGAAAGAATTTTTCAAAGAACGGCGCTAAAAATGCCTCTTTAGCCGGCGCCGATCCCGGCGGCGCGAAGGGCCGCTTCATCGGGACCACGCCCGGCGCAACACGACGCCAATTCCCCGTTGACCGCGACGGCGGGCACGGATAGCACGCCCAGGCTTTTCGCCCGCTCGGCGACATCCGCATCCAGCATGTCGAGCACGGAAACTTCACAACCCGAACACGCCATTTCATTAACCAGATCGATCGTGTCCTGGCAAAGCGCGCACCCGGCGCTGAAAACTTCAACTTTACGTTTCGTCGTCATTGTAATTTTTCCTTTTTCCTTAACCACCAGCAACGTCGCGCATCCTAAACCTTCCAGTACCTTTAGGGTCAAGATGGAAGAATAGAGTTACTCCCCGCGTTGCCCTTTAATTGGCTATACTCGCGCTGCATAAAATGCTGAGAAAATATGAAACCTGACGGTTCTTTCGCGCCGGCGGGAACGAAGCGTATTTGGCCTTATCCCTGCGCACAATAATATGTGACCGGCATCACTGACGTCCAAGACTTCTTTCGCTACAGTCATCATCAAGTTTCGCGGGAAGTTTCGTTTTCCACGAAAGGGCAAACCGCCGGAAACGGCGGGGCGCAAAACAACCGGCCTAAGGCAGATGCTAGGGTGGCGGTGTTGCCGAAAAGGAGAAACGACTATGCTTTATCAGTTTCAGCATTCGATCATGGAGATCTGGTCTTCCTGGTGCGGGCTTTTCACGTTTATACCCTACGGCGACCCCTATATTGCCTTCGCTGTCCTGTGTGTATTGCTCGCCATGTCGGCCAGGATTCTCGCCGGCCGGGACCACGCCTGAGGCAGGTCCAATAATGCCCTCGGCCTTTAAACCTTGCTGGCCAGGGGCAGGTTGACCAATAAATTCTGCGGTTTGATGCGCACCTTGCCGGTTTCCGACATGCAAAGCCCCAGATAGACGGGCCGCCCGGCGATATCGGAGCGCATCAGGCCGGGGGCGTCAAATTCGAGGCGGAACAGGCTCAGCAATCGTTCCATGCGCTCCGGTGCGACATCGGCGCCTTCGTAAAGTTCATTCAATAATTGCGATGCAACCCGGTCGAGCCCGACATGCCAGAGCCAGCGCTCGTCCGTAATCTGCTGCACCGGCTGGACGTTGACGCCGGCACCGAGAAAATGCCCGACCCAGGCCTCCAGCACGCGGCAAAGCGCTTCCAGCCCCGGCCGGGTAAAGGTCAAATCGAGCACGGTGTCAAAGCTTTCGTTGCGGGCCCAGTAAATGTCGGCCGCGCCCGGCTGCAACACATCGAGATCAATCTGCTTCGGCTTGATGCCGCCGTCGACCACCAGCTTGCCGAGGCTGCCCATGCCGGCCGTCGTCGCCAGCATTTCAACGGTTTCGGTGTCGCCCAACAGGACCGCACCTTCCTGGCGGGTGGCGTTCTGTTCGCGAAACAGCAGTTCCCCGGCCCGGGCGCGAAACGGGTCGGTAACGTCGTCGAGGATATTGCGGACGATGACGTGGACCATCTGGTCAAGAAACATCACCGGCAGGCCGACGTCGCCGGACTTGAAAAGGCCGTGATAGCAGGCTTCCACCGTGCCGGCGGCGAGCAGCCGGTCGCGAAAGCCCAGCAGAACCTGATAGTTCTCGCGCGCGTCCGCATCAACCAGCGCATCCAGTCCCGCCTGCGTTACATCGCGCCGGGGGTCGTCCAACAAGGCAGCGTGGAGAGCGCGCTCGGCATCGCAAGACTCTGCCACCGGCGCCAGTTCCGGCCGCGCCAGATAGGCGCGCAGGAACTCGTCGGTGACCACAAGCCTGCCGTCGCCATCCCGGTCCAGCAAGGCATAGCCACACGTCGGCCAGAGCTCGGGCCGGGTCAGACCGTCGGATGTCAGGTTAGCCATGCGGGGGTTTTATTTGCTGTGGCCGCTGATGTCGGCATGAAGCGGCTTTGAATCCTCGAACAGCTTTTTCTGTTCGTCCGACGCCCCGGTCTGGTGGGCGGCCTTCCAGTCGTCGTAGGGCATGCCATAGACGATTTCCCGGGCCGCGTCATAGGTCATGTCTATTCCCCGGTCCTCGGCCGCTGCGCGGTACCATTTGGAAAGGCAATTGCGGCAGAAGCCGGCCAAATTCATGATGTCGATATTCTGCACATCGGTGCGTTTTTGCAGGTGTTCAACCAAACCGCGAAAGGCGGCGGCTTCCAGTTCGGTGCGTGTTTTATCGTCGATTTTCTCGCTCATAGCGTTTTCTCCCCCGCATGTTGGCGATGATGGTTGCAAGATATATAGGGGGGATGGGCTTGATAATAAAGGGTTTGGGCCAAGACCCCGTTAAGCCCGGGATTTGATTGCCCGCCAGCCGATGTCGGAACGGCAGAAACCTTCCGGCCAGTCGATCAGCCCGACGGCCTTGTACGCCCGTTTCTGGGCCTCGGCGACGGTCTTGCCCAGTGCCGTCACGTTCAGCACCCGCCCTGCGTTGGCAAGGATACGGCCGTCCTCTTCGCGGGTCCCGGCATGGAATATTTCAACGTCTTTCAAGGCCGCAGCCTTCTCCAGACCCTTGATCTCGGAGCCTTTGCCATAGTGTCCCGGATAGCCTTGCGTCGCCATGACCACGGACAAGGCAGCTTCCTTGCGCCACTCGAGCTTGGCTTTAGCGAGACGGCCTTCGGCGCAGGCCATCAGCAAATCCAGCAAATCAGATTTCAGGCGCATCATCATCGGCTGGCATTCCGGGTCGCCGAAGCGGACGTTGTATTCGATCAGTTGCGGGCCTTTTTCGGTCATCATCAGGCCGGCATAAAGGACGCCCTTGTAGGGCGCGCCCTCTGCCGCCATGCCCTCGATGGTGGGGGTGATAATTGTGTCCATGACCTGCTGGCTCATCTTGGCATCGATGACCGGGGCCGGCGAATAGGCGCCCATGCCGCCGGTGTTGGGGCCTTCATCGCCGTCGAACGCGGCCTTGTGGTCCTGGGCGGCGACCAGGGGGACAGCTGTTTTTCCATCGACCAGGGCGAAGAAGCTGGCTTCCTCGCCGGTCATCATTTCTTCGATGACCACTTCCGAGCCGGCGGCGCCAAAAGCCGCTTCGGTCATGATGTGGTCGATGGCGGCGTAGGCCTCGTTTTCGTTGCGGCACAGGATAACGCCCTTGCCCGCCGCCAGGCCGTCGGCCTTGACGACGATGGGCGCGCCTTTGATGCGGATGTATTCCTTGGCCGCGTCCGGCTCATCGAAGCGCGCGTACTCGGCGGTGGGAATGCCATACTTGCCGCACAAATCCTTGGTGAATGCCTTCGAGCCTTCCAGGGCCGCGGCCTTGGCGCTGGGGCCAAAGGCTTTAACGCCGGCGGCCTCCAGATGATCGACCAACCCCGCTACCAGCGGCCCTTCCGGGCCGACAACGACAAAATCGACCTCGTTGTCCAGGACAAATTCCATAATGCCGTCAAGATCATCGGCCGGGACGGGGACCGAGATGGCGACCTGATCTATACCGGCATTGCCCGGCGCACAGTACAGTTCGTCGCACTGGGACGATTTGGCAATGGCCCAGCAAAGAGAATGCTCGCGCCCGCCAGAACCGACCACCAGAACTTTCATCAAAAATACTCCCGTTTAAGGTTGGGGCGTTCCCGAACCCGCTTCTATCATTCATAATGTAATCATGAACAAGCGTCCATCCAGCATTGACCAAGAAGTGCCTGCTGACCTTGACGGCAATCAAGGACCGGCGATCCTTTCGGTCAGCGAACTTTCGGTGATTCTGAAGAACACGGTCGAAGAGGCCTTCCCGTTGGTCCGGGTGCGCGGCGAAATTACCGGTTTCAAACGTGCGTCCTCGGGGCATCTTTATTTCCGGCTTAAAGACGAGGGCGCGGTGCTGGACGGGGTTTGCTGGCGCGGCGCGGCGGGGCGGTTGGCGCTATCGCCGGAAGACGGCATGGAAATCGTCGCCACCGGGCGGTTGACGACATACCAGGGGCGGTCCAACTACCAGATCGTCGTCGAGGCCATGGAACTGGCCGGCGTCGGCGCACTTCTCAAGCTTTTGCAGGACCGGCGCGAGAAACTCAGCGCCGAAGGCCTGTTCGATGCCGATAGAAAAAAGGCCATTCCCTTCCTGCCAACTGTCATCGGCGTCGTTACCTCGCCCACGGGCGCGGTCATCCGGGACATTCTGCACCGCCTCGACGACCGCTTCCCGAGGCACGTATTGTTATGGCCGGTCAGGGTGCAGGGTGACGGTGCCGCAGGCGAGGTCGCCGCCGCCATCGAAGGATTTAACCGGCTATCAGACAGAACCAAGGTGCCCCGACCGGACGTGCTGATCGTGGCGCGTGGTGGCGGCAGCCTCGAAGACCTGATGGCGTTCAACGAGGAAAGCGTCGTTCGCGCGGCGGCCGCCAGTTCGATCCCGCTGATTTCCGCCGTCGGTCATGAAACGGATACGACGCTGATCGATTTCGCCGCCGATGAACGCGCACCGACGCCGAGCGCGGCGGCGGAACGCGCCGTGCCGGTGCGGGCCGAATTACTGGCGCGGCTGCAAGAAGACGGCGCCCGGCTGACGGCGGCGAGCGCGCGGATGATTGAGGACGCCCGCTTGCGCCTCGACAGTCGGGCCCAGGGTCTGCCGGACCTGGGCCGCATCATCGGAGAATTCTTCCAGCGCCTGGATGACTGGACGGAGCGTCTGGTTAATGCATCGCGGGGCGGGATGGACGCCCGACGGGGTGAACTGGCGGCGCTGGCGGCGCAACTTCCCCGGCCGGATCAACAACTCAAGCATGCCCGAAGCCAGTTAAAGCGCGAAGTCCGGGCCCTGAGAGCAGCAGGAAAAGCAATTCTCAAGGACCCCCGCCAAACCTTGAAACAAGCCGTCGCGTTGCTGGAAAGCTATTCCTACGAGCGGGTTCTGGAACGAGGCTTCGCCCTGATCACCGATGACGCCAAGGCCCCGGTACTTTCGGCTGCTGCGCTCAGCCCCGGCATGGGCCTGACCATGCGTTTCCATGACGGCGAGGCGGGGGCAACGGTGGATGGGGTTGGCGGTCGCAAAAAGAACCCCGCAAAAAAACCAAAGAAGAAACCAGGCGGCGGCGATCCACCAGATGACCCGCCAGATGACCCACAAGGGACGCTGCTTTGATGGGGTGGCGGATAGGGTTGGCGGCAATGCTCGTCATCTGGTGGTCACCGGTGGCGACGATGGCCGGGAGCCTGACGCTGGAAGGAACATTGACGCAGGGCGGGCTGGTGATCGGGAAAACCGACCCCGGCGCCCGCGTCAGCATCGACGGATCGCCCGTTCGGGTTTCACCGGACGGACAGTTTCTCATCGGTTTTGGACGCGACGCCAAACCCGAGGCGCGGCTCCGCATCAGTCACCCCGGCGGCGGCTTGACGGAAAAAACCCTGAAGGTGAGCAAGCGGCAATACAAAGTGCAGCGCATCAACGGCCTGCCGCCCGGCAAAGTAACGCCGCACCCGGAAGATTTAATACGCATCCGTGGTGATAACGCCAAAATCGGCCAGGTCCGTCGGCAGGATACGGACCGGGCGGATTTTTCTTCCGGCTTCCGCTGGCCGGCCGCGGGACCAATATCGGGTGTTTATGGCAGCCAGCGGATACTCAACGGCAAACCAAAAAACCCGCACAACGGCGTCGATGTCGCGGCGCCCCTGGGCGCGCCTGTCGTTGCCCCCGCCGACGGGCGCGTGGTGCTGGCGCAAAAGGACATGTTCTACACCGGCAAGACGGTAATGATCGACCACGGCCACGGCCTGACATCCGTCTACGCGCACATGGACAAAATCAACGTGACCCAAGGCCAGCACATCACCAAAGGCGCCGCCATCGGCACCATCGGCAAGACAGGCCGCGTTACCGGCCCACACCTGCATTGGGGGGTCACCTTGTTCGGCACGCACCTGGACCCGGCCTTGCTGGCGGGGGGCGTTGAAAAAATGCCGTCTCGTTGAAAATTAGCGACATTTAATATAAGGTTCCCTACCGTTTTTTCTTGGCAAACAGGAGGAACCCGATGCAGAAATTTTCAGTATTTGTTTTCGCTGCCGCCCTGATGGCCTTTGGTTTTGCCGAACACGCCATCAGCGCCGAAACCACACCGGCACCCACAACTGCGACAACGCCGGCACCCGCACCGGAACCCACCCCCGGTTGGGGTTGGGGTGAAGGATGCGATGACAAGAGGCCTTCTGTTTAATCAGATCCGTCCGACCAGCGGTTATGAAGCCACAGCCATTGTTCCGGCGTATCGCGGACCCATTGTTCGATTTGGGCGTTGACCTTGGCCATATTGGCGGCGACATCGGCATGGCGGTCGCCGGTGCGGAGCATTTCCAGAGGCGCCAGGACAATCAGTTTAAAGTGCGCGCCTTTTAGTCGCTCGACCCGCGCCGGCACCACCGGGCAATCATAGCGAAGCGCCAGTTCCGCCAGCGCCGGTGCCGTCATTACGTCGCGGCCGAAAAACGGCACTGGAATCCCGTCGTTCATTTTTTGGTCGACCATCATGCCGAGATGCTTGCCGTTTTTGATCGATTGCAGCAACAACCGGGCGCCGGCAGAACCCTTGGGGATCAGCGCGCCTTCGACGGCGGCGCGCCCGTGCTGGTACAGCCACTCCACCAACCGGTTGTTGGCTTCCCGGTATACCCGGTCCAGCGGCAAGTCGCGCTGGGTGGCACCCAAAGATACGATTTCCCAATTGCCGAGATGGGCGGAAAAAAATATCCCCGCCTGATCGTCGTCCCGCAGCAGATCGACATTTTCAGCGCCGATGACCTCAACCCGGCTATCGGGATCATAAATATTGAGCGACCCCAGATGCGGGTATTCCACCGCCACCCGGCACAGATTGTCCCACATGCCACGAACGATAGCGGCGATTTCTTCTGGCGACTTTTCCGGAAAAGCCCGCGTCAGGTTTTTGACCGCCCGCCCCGAAATCGACAGCCGGGGCCCGATGGTTCGCCCCAGCCACCCCCCGATGGCCGACGCAACATCAATCGGCAACACCCGAAACAGGCTATACCCCACAGCCGCCGCCAACGCCTGAAGCGGATGCAGAAAATAACGGTTAACGGAGGACGGCAGTTTCGGCATCGGGCCTGTCAGTTCTTAAAAATCGGAGCAACAATCGAATCCAAGGCCGTTTCGTCTCGCCATTCAAGGGAAATACCCAAAACCTCAATGCCTTCCCGGTCTGCGGCAGGCAGGCGCACGGCGTCTTTTTCCGTTGTCACCAGGGCTGCCCCCGCCTCTGCCGCAGCCGCTTTCAGCGCCTCAAGGTCGGCTGGGTCAAACGGATGATGGTCGGCGAATGACCGCGTCCCTTTGATATCCAGGCCAGTTTCTTTAAGGGATTTAAAAAATTTCTCAGGCCGGGCGATGCCGGCAAAGGCGAAAACAGGCTTTCCTTTCAGGCCTGCGGTTTCGGGATTCGGTTTTATGTTGGCTCGAAGGACAGGAGTATCTTTTTCCTGAAGCGCCGGATGATTATTGACCCCCGCCGCATCCTCGCCGATCAACACCATGGCCGCCGCGCGGGCCAGGGCGGCGGCGACGGGTTCTCGCAGCGGCCCCGCCGGGATCATCTGCCCATTACCGAAACCGTAATCACCATCAACGACCAGCAGGGACAGGTCCTTGAATACGCCGGGATTCTGAAAACCGTCGTCCATGATAATCACGTCTGGCCCATCTGGCCCGCCGCTCGCTTCCAGGGCGCCGGCGGCGCGCTCGGCAGACACCCATGTCGGGCCTACGCGGGCCAGCAGCAGTGGCTCGTCACCGACGTCGCGGGCGCTGTGTTTTTCAGGGTCAACCCGCAGCGGCCCTAGTGCTAAACCACCAAAACCGCGGGAGAGAAAATGCACTTTTCGGCCCTGCCCTATCAGCCGTCGCCCAAGAGAAAGGGCAACGGGGGTCTTGCCCGCCCCGCCGGCAACCACATTGCCGATGCAAATCACCGGTACTGGCGCCCGCCAGGGATTGATGCGCATCAGACGTAGCCGGGTGCTCAACCCATAAGCCCATCCCAGAGGCGCCAAAGCCATCCCCCAAGGGCTGCCGTTCCGGCTCCAGAAATCAGGCGCGCGCACGGGGGAGGGCCTCCCTCGATAAACCATCAAGATACGGCTTTAGTTCCGCCGTCACGGCGCTCAGCACCCCGGCTTCGGCCATTGCGACCTCACCGGCGGCGGCGGCCATGCGGTCGCGTTCCACCGGGTTGTCCAGCAACCGGGCGATGGCCGCTTCCAGGCCTTTCTCATCCAGCACTTCCTCCGCCCCATAGGTGTGGCGCAAGCCTTCGGTGACATCCTCGAAATTCATCATATGCGGGCCGTGGATGATGGCGCAGTCAAGCCTGGCCGCTTCCAGCGGGTTTTGCCCGCCCAGAGGAACCAAAGATTTTCCCATAAAGGCGATCCCCGCCAAGCGATAAAAGAGGCCGAGTTCGCCTAAGGTATCGGCCAGGTAAATGTCCGTATCGGCGCCGAGTGCATCCCCTTGGGAGCGGCGGGCAACGCTTAACCCTTGATCGCGCAGCAGGGCCGCGATGTCTTCGCCCCGGTCGGGATGGCGGGGAACGATGATCGTCAGCAACCCGGCATGATTGGCTTTCAGTCGTTGATGAATTTGCCCGACCAATTTCTCTTCGCCGACGTGGGTGCTGGCCGCCAGCCACCGGGGCCGGCCTTCCAGGGCATACTCAAATTTAGCCAGCATGTCGGCATCGGCGGGAAGCGGGGGGGCGGCGAATTTCAAGTTGCCGACATATTTCGCCCCTTCCGCCCCAAGCTGGCGCAGGCGTTGCGCATCGACCTCGGTCTGGCCCAGGCAAAGGGAAAACTTGCTCAAAAGTTGCCCGATAAAACCGCCGAAACGCTGCCAGCCGGAAAGCGAGCGGGCCGATATCCGTCCATTGACAAGAACCATGGGGACACCGCGCCGCGTCGTCTCGTAAATAAGGTTGGGCCAGAATTCCGATTCCGCCCACAACACCAGGTCCGGGCGCCAATGATCCAGAAACCGCCTGACGTAAGAAACCCGGTCAACGGGAATGTATTGGTGAAACGCGCCCACCGGAAGCCGTTCGGCGAGCAACCCGGCCGACGTCACCGTGCCCGTCGTCACCAGAATATTAAGGCCGGGCCGCTCGGAAACCAGCCGCCCGATCAGCGGCAACAGGGAAAGCGACTCGCCGACGCTGGCGGCGTGCACCCAAACCAGGGGGCCATCGGGGCGGTCACGACCGGGATGGCCGGAACGTTCGCCGAATCGTTCCCGGTCTTCCTTGCCGCGCGCTTTGCGCAATCCCAGATAGACGCCGATGAAGGGCCCTCCCAAGCCGGAAAGTATGCGGTAAAGGGATAATATCACCGTCCACCCCCTTCTTCGGCGGGTTTCACCGGAGAGCGTGCGGAAAGCCGATCGGCTTCGGCGGTAACCGCATTCAGGCCGTCTTCGATTTGCTGACGGGCGGTTTCCTGGGCAGACGCATCGGCGGCCCGGTCCACCATGACGGGCTCACCCCAAACGATCACGCCACGGGTGAAAGGCCAGGCGATTAGAAACCGGTCCCAGGAGGAAATAACCCGTCCCCGATTGCAGCCAAAGGCGGCGGGGATAACCGGCACGCCGGAAAGTCTGGCGACGCTGACGACGCCTTCGCTGGCCCGCATGCGGGGGCCGCGGGGGCCGTCCGGGGTGATGCCGACGTATTCTCCCCGCCCCAAGGCCTTGACCATGGTGCGCAGCGCCTGCGCGCCGCCCCGGGTCGATGAGCCGGCTGCTGTTTTGATGCCAAAATGTCCGACGGTGCGCGCGATAAGCTGGCCGTCCCGGTGCTGGGATATCAGCATATGGATGGTTTTTTTCGGATCCCAGCAATAGGGCATCATCAACAGCCTGCCGTGCCAAAAGCCCAGGATAAAGGGCTTGCCCTCGTCCCAAAACCGTTTTGGAATTTCGCCGCCGACCACGCTCCATCGACCGCTGTGAAAAGCCAGACGGATATACAGAGACGCCAGGAAACAAAAAAACCTGCGAACGATTTCCGATTTAAGGATTCGCTTCAATGGCCTCACGGTGAGGAGCCCCCGATAATTTCTCAGGCTTCCTGAGCCTGCGCCGCATCGCCGGCCAATTCTTCTTCGGCGAATTGCAGATTATAAAGCCGTTGATAGGCTCCGCCACAGGCAATCAATTCAGCGTGCGTTCCCTGCTCTGTCACCCGTCCTTGGTCGATGACGTAAATAAGATCGGCGCCGGTCACGGTGGACAGCCGGTGCGCGATGACCAACGTCGTGCGCCCCTGCATGAGCTTGTCGAGCGCGGCTTGCACCTGGCGCTCGGATTCCGTATCAAGCGCCGATGTCGCCTCGTCCAACAGCAACACCGGGGCGTTTTTCAACATCGCCCGGGCAATCGCCAATCGCTGTCGCTGGCCACCGGAAAGCCGTATGCCCTGTTCGCCGACCATGGTGTCATAGCCGTCGGGAAGTTCGATAATGAAGTCATGGGCGGCGGCGTTCCGGGCGGCGTCGATAATATCATCTTCTTCGGCGCCGGCCCGGCCATAGGCGATGTTGGCGCGCACGGTATCGTCGAACAAGGTGATTTCCTGACTGACCAGGGCGACGTTGGCATAAAGCGAGGCAAAGGTAACGTCACGAACATCGGTGCCGTCGACAGTGACGCTGCCCTCATCAACATCATAAAAACGGGGGATCAGGTTGAGAATCGTCGATTTTCCCGCCCCGGACGCACCGACCAGGGCGATCCGTTTTCCGGCCGGTACTTCCAGGCTGATCCCGTCGAGCGCCGATTTGGCGGATGTATAACTGAACTGGACATTGTCCAGTTGGATCCGTCCCTCGACGACACCAAGATCAACCGCATCCGGCTTTTCTTTGATCATCGGCTCCGTATCCAGAAGCTGAAACAGACGTTGCGCCCCCGCCAGACCTTCCTGCAGGCTGGCATTGAGGTTGGCCAGCCGCTTCATCGGTTCATAGGCCAGCAACAGGGCGGTGATAAAAGCGAAGAACGCGCCTGACGTCGTCGCGCCTTCGATGACGCGGTGGCCACCGTAAATAATAACCACCGCCACCGCCACCCCCCCCAAGGTTTCCATGATCGGGCTGGACATCGCCCGTGTGCGGGCGGATTTCATATTGAGGCCGAAAATTCGCTCAACGACATCGCCGATGCGGCTTTTTTCGTACCCCTCCATGCCATAAGCCTTGACCACCCGGATGCCCTGGAAGGTCTGTTCCAGCAGGGTCGTGAACAGGCCCATTTCGTGTTGCGTATTGGCGGTGACTTTGCGCATGCGCCGGCCCAGCCGGAGAATGGGCATGGCCGCCAGCGGAAAAATGAAAATCGAAATGGCCGCCAATTGCCAGTCCTTGGCGAACATCACGCCAATCAGGGCAATCAGGGACAACAAATCCTTGCCAAACCCGGTCAACGCATTCGACACGGCAACGCGCATCTGGTTGATATCGACCATGAAGCGCGAAATTAGGCCGCCGGTGGAATTATTATGGAAAAAACCCAGCTCCAGGCGCGCCAGATGGGCGAACAGCCGGTTCTGGGTATCGGCGATGATGCGAAGCCCGACGAAGCTCATCAGCATCGACTGAGAAAAATTGGCCAAGCCTTTGACCGTGAAGGTGGCAAACACCAACAAGCCCAGCGGCCACAAAATATCTTTTTTCTCGGCGATGAACACCTCATTGACCACCGGCTCCATCAACCAGGCGGTAAACGCCGTTGTCGCGGCCATCAGCGCCATGCAGCACAGCGCCAACATCAGCCAACCGAAATAATGACGGATGCTTTCGCGCCACAGACGGCGCATCAAGGCAATAGTGGAAACGTTGCGGTGCGGCATATTTTCAGTTAGATCGTTCAAGGCCTGCAACCCGTGCTTGACGTTCGGGACAATAACACGCCACATGCCCAAAAGCCAATGTTTGCCAATATCTTAGCGCCATCCTAGCGTCCGGCAACGGTCATCCCGTCGACCCGGAGAGTCGGTGCGTTGGTTCCATAACGGAATTCCAGGTCGTCGGCGGCGGTACTATGGGCGAACATGTCGGTCAAATTCCCGGCAATGGTGACTTCGTTGACAGGATACGCCAACGTTCCGTTTTCAATCCAGAACCCGCTGGCACCCCGGCTGTAATCACCGGTAACCCCATTGACCCCCATTCCCATTAATTCAGTAATGTAGAGGCCGTCTTTGATATCGGCCATCAATTCCTCAGGGCTAAGCGAGCCGGCTTGCATGTAAAGGTTCGTGGTCGAGGGCGATGGTGGCGAAGACGTTCCCCGGGACGCATGCCCGGTCGTCCCCAGCGCCAATTGCCGGGCCGAGCGCAGATCGAGAATCCAGGTCGTCAAAACCCCGTCCTTGATGATCTCGCGGCGTTGCGTTGCGACGCCCTCGGCGTCGAAGGATTTAGACCGCAAGCCCCGGCGCAGGCGCGGGTCGTCAACAATGGTGACGGCGTCCGTAAATATCTTTTCCGTGAGCTTGTCTTTCAGGAAAGTCGTGCCCCTGGCAACAGAACTGCCATTGATCGCACTGGCCAAGTGGCCGACCAGGGAATTGGCCACTCTGGGATCATAGAGAACCGGCACCGATGCCGTTTGGGCTTTTCGTGCGTTCAGCCGGCGGATGGTTTTTTCCCCGGCGGAGCGGCCGATGTCTTCCGGGCTTGTCAGGTCTTCGCCGTAGACCGTGCTGGCATAATCATAATCGCGCTCCATCTCGGTGCCAGTGCCTGCCAGAACGGAGGCGCTGATCGAATGACGCGACCCGGACCTTGCGCGGGCAAACCCGTTACTGGCGGCGACGGCCATCCTGGAAAAGCCCCAGCTTGCGTTTGCGCCTTCCGAATTGGTGATGCCGGGAACCGCCAAGGCTGCCTCTTCCGCACGCTTGGCTCTGTCGTTCAAGGTCTCGGTAGCAGGTTCTTCATCGTCGCAGATTTCCAGATCGGGGAATTCCGTCGCCAACTGACTGGGATCGGCAAGGCCGGTGAATTCATCTTCCGGCACCGAGCGGGCCATGGCGATGGCGCGCTCAACCAGCTCCTGCAAGGCGTCGTCGGACGTGTCCGAAGACGAAACAATGGATTGGCGTTGGCCGACAAAAACCCTGAGGCCGATGTCCGCACCTTCCGAGCGTTCCAGATGCTCCTGTTTGCCGAGCCTGACGCCCAGGGACAGTGACACGCCTTCAACAAAAACAGCGTCCGCAGCGTCCGCGCCCGCCTTGCTGGCCATGCCGATCAGGCTATCGAGAAGGTCCAGATTCTGTTTTTCGTCATTCATACGGTTTTCTCGCCCACGTCAGAATAAGTTCATTTTAATGTGATAAAGAGTTGTGAAGTCGGCCCGATAGTAGAAATATAATAAATGGGCCGGTGAGATACCTTCTTATGATGTGCCGGCCCACGCAAGGCAAGCGCTGACCCCATATAATAGGGTGACATCCTGGTAAGAAGACCATGCCAAGGGTAGCAACAGAAAACAAACCTCCGCCCGGCGGAGCGGTGCGGCGTGACCAATTGGGGTCCGCCGTCGTTCGCTTTGCCGGCGATTCCGGTGACGGCATGCAGTTCGCCGGCAGCCAGTTCACCCAGTCGACAGCGCTTTCCGGAAACGATCTCGCCACTTTCCCGGATTTTCCAGCCGAAATCAGGGCCCCGGCGGGGACCACCTTCGGCGTATCCGCCTTTCAGATTAATTTTGGCGACGACACCATCCAGACGCCCGGCGATGCCTGTGACATGGTCGTGGTGATGAACCCGGCGGCATTAAAGGTCGAGTTGCCCGAATTGCTTCCCGGCGGGCTGGTGGTCGTCGATACCGGCACCTTCACCGAGCGCAACCTGCACAAGGCGCATTACGAGTCCAGCCCGCTTGAAGACGGCACACTCGACGCCTACCGGGTGATCAAACTTGATATTTCGGCGATGACCCTGGAGGCCGTGAAGAGCATGGACCTCGGCAAGAAAGAATCGCTCCGGTGCAAGAACATGTGGGCGCTGGGCTTCGTCTATTGGATGTATGCTCGCGACCGCCAGCCGACCCTTGACTGGCTGAATGAAAAGTTCGTCAAGAAACCGGAATTGGCTGAAGCCAACATCACCGCTCTCAACGCCGGGCACGCCTTTGGGGAAACCGCCGAGATGCCGCACGACATCCACGGGTTTTCCATCGGCAAGGCCGACATCGAACCCGGGCAATACCGCACCGTAACCGGTGCCGAGGCGTTATCGTGGGGGCTGGTCTGCGGCGCCAATCTGATCGGATTGCAGATGACGTTCTGTTCCTACCCCATCACGCCGGCGACCCCGATCCTACATATCCTTTCCAATTTGATGGAATATGATGTTCTTACATTCCAGGCGGAAGATGAAATCGCTGCCATCTGTTCCGCCATTGGCGCGTCCTATGCCGGGTCTTTGGGCGTCACGTCCAGTTCCGGCCCCGGCATCGCGCTCAAGACGGAAGCCATGGGCCTCGCCATCAGTGCCGAGTTGCCGCTGCTCATTATCAATTCGCAACGCGCCGGACCGTCCACGGGCCTGCCGACGAAAACCGAACAATCGGACCTGTATCAGGCGGTGTATGGTCGCAACGCCGACAGTCCGCTGGTGGTAATTTCAGCCCGCTCCCCGGCGGATTGTTTTGACGTCGCCATTGAGGCGATCCAGTTGTCGACGAAATACATGACGCCGGTCATTTTGATGACCGATGGCTACATCGGAAACGCCGCCGAGCCATGGCGAATTCCGGACATGGATACGTATGAGAAAAAGCCGGTTCAGTTCAGCACCGACCCGGAAGGTTTCAAGCCGTTCCTCAGGGACGAAAAAACCCTGGCCCGGCCGTGGGCCATTCCGGGCACGCCGGGCCTGGAACACCGCATCGGCGGGCTGGAGAAGGACTATGATACGGGGCATATTTCCTATGACCCGGCCAATCATCAGCGCATGACCGACATGCGCGCCGCCAAAATCAACGGCATCGCCAATGACATCCCGCCCCAAGGCGTCGAAGAAGGCGGCACGCAGGGGAAATTGGCGGTTGTCGGCTGGGGTTCCACCTACGGCGCCATCAACCGGGCCGTCAGCACGGTGCGCGGGGACGGGCTCGATGTCGCCCATATCCATCTTCGCCATATCTGGCCCATGGCCGCCAACCTGGGAGAATTGCTGGCCGGGTTTGATCAGGTGTTGGTCCCGGAATTGAACACCGGCCAGTTGGTGACCCTGATCCGGGACAAATTCCTGATCGATGCCGTCAGCTTGTCGAAGGTTTCAGGCCAACCCTTCAAAATTTCCGAGATTGAAGCTGCCATCCGCGAAAGGCTGGAGTCCCAGACATGAATATCGTAACACCGGTCAATGAATTGACGCCCAAGGACTTCGCTACCGACCAGGAGGTCCGCTGGTGCCCCGGTTGCGGGGACTACGCTATTTTGAAAGCCATGCAACGGACCCTGGCCGATATCGGGGCCAAGCGGGAAAATACCGTCTTCGTATCCGGCATCGGCTGCGCCGCCAGGTTCCCCTATTACATGGCAACCTACGGATTTCATACCATTCATGGCCGGGCGCCGGCGTTTGGCACCGGCATCAAGCTGGCCAACCCCGATCTCGATGTTTGGGTGGTCACGGGCGACGGCGATGCGCTGTCCATCGGCGGCAACCATCTGCTGCATGTGCTCAGGCGCAACGTGAATTTGCAGGTCCTGCTGTTCAATAACGAAATTTACGGCCTGACAAAAGGCCAGTATTCACCGGCATCCAGGGCCGGCACGCGCTCACCGTCGACGCCCTGGGGATCAATCGAAAACCCCGTTTCCGCCGCCGCCCTGGCGTTGGGCGCCGGGGGGCGCTTTGTCGCGCGCTCCGTCGACACCATGCAAAAACACCTGGGCGAAATGTTCAAGCGCGCCCACGATCACAACGGCACGTCCTTCGTCGAAATTTTCCAGAACTGCATCGTTTTCAACAACGATATCTTTGCCGACTTCACCGCCAAAGACATCGCCGATGAGGCACAAATTATCCTGGAACACGGGCAACCGCTTATTTTCGGCAAGGAAAGAACCCGCGGGCTCAGGGTGCGGCCGGGATTTTTTGAACTGGAAGCCGTCACCATCGGCGAGGACGGGGTTGAGGAAAAGGACATCCTGGTTCACGACGAAACCAACCGGGCGCTGGCCGGAATGCTGGCCCTGATGGAACCACCCACGATGCCGGTGGCGCTCGGCGTTCTTTATTGCTACCCGACGCCCAGCTATGAAGACGGCGTCAAAGACCACTTCGACGAAGCCAAGGCCCATAACCCCGGCGGTGATATCAACAAGCTTTTACGCAGGGGTCACACCTGGACCGTCACCGGCTAAGACCAAGATACGGCGCGTTTCAAAGGAATTTCCATGCCGGTCAGTGTTGCAATTGTTGGCTCAGGACCAGCCGGCGTTTATACGGCGGATGCCCTCGTTGCTTCAGGCGCAGACATTAGCGTCGATATCATCGAACGTCTGCCGTCCCCGTTCGGCTTGATTCGGGCCGGCGTTGCGCCTGATCATCAAACGACCAAGAATATCACTAAAAAATACGCGAAAACGCTCGACAACGAAAAAGTCCGGTATTTCGGCAATGTCGAAGTCGGTCGCGACATTAGCCTTGCGGCGCTCCGGGAAATCTATGACGCCGTGGTTCTCGCCATTGGCGCCCCCCTGGACAGGAACCCCGGCATTCCCGGGCAAGACAAGGCGGGCGTTTACGGGTCCGCCGATTTTGTCGGTTGGTACAACGGCCATCCCGATTTCATCGACTTGGGCCCGGACCTTAATGTTGCCGCCGCCGCCGTAATTGGCATCGGCAATGTCGCCATTGATGTGGCGCGGCTTCTGGTCCGCACAAAAAAGGAATTGGCCGAGGCCGATATCCCCGATTATGCGGAAGACGCCATCCTTAAATCAGCCATCAAAGACGTTCACATATTTGGCCGCCGTGGCCCCGTTGAGGCCAAATTCACTAATGTTGAACTACGAGAAATGGGCGATCTTGAAAACGCCGAACTGGCAATCGACACCGATCATATCCCGGCCGACGCTGGCGATCTTCCCGACCGAGACAAAAGACTGAAAGAGCGAAATCTGGAAACGCTGCGCCAGTATTCAGAAATGCCACGTGGCGATAAACCAAAAACGGTTCATTTCGGATTTTACGCGTCTCCGGTTGAAATTTTGGGCGGGGAAAAAGTGGAAGGCATACGGCTGGAACGCACTGCCGTTGAAAACGGAAAGGCCATCGGTTCGGGGGAATTTTTTGAAATTAACTGCGGCCTTGTCGTCACCGCCACCGGCTATCGGTCCGGCGCTTTGGAAGGTGCGCCGTTCGATGAAAAGCAAGGGATTGTTCCCAATGATGACGGTCGCGTCGATGACGGCCTTTATGCAGTTGGCTGGGTCAAACGCGGCCCTTCCGGGGTGATATCGTCCAACCGGCCAGACGGGAAAACCGTTGCCGGGCATATTTTGGCTGATGTTCATGGCAAAAAGCCCGGGCGGGGTGCTTTTAAAAAACACCTGCAAGATAACAACGTCCGCTTTGTCAGCCTCGAAGAATGGAAAAAAATTGACGCCGCCGAAATCAGTAATGCGCAAGGGAGCCACCCGCGCAAAAAATTCATCACCGTGCAGGAAATGCTCGACGCGCTAAATTAATTTAAGGAGACACGCTCTTGTCAGAAAAAACTTACGCCGGGGACGTCTCGGTCAAACAGGCATGGGAAAAACTTTCCCAAGACCCGGATGCTGTCCTGATTGATGTCAGAACCGACGCCGAACACACATGGGTCGGCGGACCTGATCTGTCGCAACTGGGCAAAGAGCCGCTTGCCATCCAATGGAAAGCCTATCCCGGCATGGACCCCAATCCCGATTTCATCGACCAGGTCAGCAGCGGGGTGCCAAGCAAGGATACAGCCATTTTATTCCTGTGCCGGTCCGGCGGCCGGTCCGCCAGTGCCGCAGAGACCATGACCGCCAACGGGTTTACACAATGTTTCAACATCGAAGGCGGCTTCGAAGGAGACCGTGACGACGACGGCCACCGGGGCACCGTCTCCGGTTGGAAGGCGGACGGCCTTCCCTGGCGACAAAAATAGTCGTCTATAACGCTTGGTCCAGGTCCTCTTTAAGATCTTCGACATCTTCCAGCCCCACCGATAAGCGGACAAGGCCGTCGGAGATGCCGATTTCCATTCTTTCTTCGGGGCTCAGGCGGTGGTGCGTCGTCGTCGCCGGGTGCGTGATCAGACTTTTGGCATCGCCCAGGTTGTTGGAAATGTCGATCAACCCCAAGCCATCCAGGAACCGGAACGCCCCGTCCTTGCCGCCATCGACCTCAAACGACACCATTGTCCCGCCGCCGGTCATTTGCCGCATCGCCAGTTCATGTTGCGGATGGCTGCCCAGGCCGGGATACAGCACCTTGGTGACTTGCTTGCGACCTTCCAGGAATTTCGCCAGGACGTGGGCATTTTCCACGTGCCGCCGAACCCGAAGATCGAGCGTCTCCAGCCCTTTTAACAGCACCCAGGCGTTAAAGGGACTGAGCGACGGTCCGGTATGGCGCAGGAAGGGTTTCAGCAAATTTTCGAAATAATCCTCGTTATTGGTCAAAATAGCACCGCCCAGGGTCCGCCCCTGCCCGTCAATGTGCTTGGTTGCCGAGTACATGACGATATCGGCGCCCAGTTCCAAAGGCTTTTGCAGGATCGGCGTGGCAAAGACATTATCAATGATCAGCAGCGCCCCCGCCTTGTGGGCAAGCTCGCTGACGGCCTTGATGTCGATGATTTCGAGGGCCGGGTTGGACGGTGTTTCCAGAAAAACGCACTGGGTTTTTTCCTCCAGCGCCTCGGCCCAGGCATCCAGATCGATGCCGTCCACCAGCACCGTTTCAATTCCGAACTTCGGCAGTTCCTGAGTGATGATGTAATGACACGACCCGAACAGCGCCCGGGACGCGACCACCCGGTCGCCGGCCTTGAGCTGGCTGGTTAACGCCGCATAGGCCGCCGCCATGCCGGTCGCGGTGGAGACGCAATATTCAGCCCCCTCCAGCAAGGCCAGGCGATTTTCGAACATGGTGACGGTGGGATTGGCGTAGCGCGAATACATGTAGCGCTGGACGTCGCCGGTGAAGGCCCGTTCGGCCTCTTCGGCGCTGTCGTAAACGTACCCAGACGTCAGGAACAGGCCCTCGCTGGTTTCCTGAAAAGGCGAACGCTCGGTGCCGCCACGGACAAGTTTTGTCGCAGAGCGCCAATTTGCCGGATCGGTTTTCTTGGCATCCATAATATCGTCCTCCGTTTTTGCGTCGGACCGGCAATAAAAAAACCCTAACCACAGGGGTCAGGGCTTTCTACAGCTCCGACCTTTTAGCGGTTTTTTTAACGTGGGCGCAAGCCGGTCGACCAAATCACCACGTAACAACAGAGAATAAACCCCTCTCCTTGGTAAAAATCAAGTCCCAATCATCATTCGGGGAAAAGGATGCTTCAATCTTCTTCCTCCTTGCGCGCCGTGACCGAGCGGCGAACCCTGCGTACACCGGCCCAAACACCGAAGGCGACAAAGGGAAACGCAATCGTGACAACGACAAAAGGATCGACGACGACGCCAAAGCCCCTGGCCCCCTTGGCCAGATAGGAAATCAGGCTCAACAGGTAGTAACTGATGGCGACAACGGACAGGCCCTCAACCGTCGCCTGCAGGCGAAGCTGCAACCGGGCGCGGCGGTCCATGGAGCGCAAAAGATCGCGGTTTTGCTCTTCCAGGGCGACATCGACACGGGTACGAAGAAGGTCACTGGCGCGCGCAATGCGCCGGGACAGGACTTCCTGGCGGCTGGCGGCATTTTCAACTGTCTCCATGGCCGGCCCCAGCCGTTTGTCGATGAATTCCCCGATCGATTGCAGGCCGACGATCTTGTCTTCGCGAATGTCTTCAAGCCTGCGTTTTACGAGATTGTAATAGGCCCGGGCAGCACTGAACCGATAGCTGGTTTCTACCGACGTCTGTTCGGCCTCGGCGGCAAGGATAGATAACCTGGCCAGCAGTTTGCGTTCATCATCAACACCGTCGATTCCGGCAAGGCTGGTAATAATATTGCTGACTTCGGTTTCAAAACCGGAAACCCGGAACCGGGCGTCACGGGCCAGCGGTAACGCCAACATCGCCAAGGACCGGTATGTTTCGATTTCCACAACCCGCTGAACGAGCCGGGCCATCGCGCGATGGTTCATGCCGATATCGCGAACGAGAATACGCCGGAACCGGTCTTCGTGGATCTTGAAATCGGTCCAGACCAAGGCTCGCCCACCGCCGGCGTGGCCGCCCATGACCGTGTTGTTGTCGAACAGACCGACCAGCTCCGGAACCGCCCGCTCGGGCATGTCACGGCCTTCAATGGCGATGTGGGACGCGACTAGAACTTCACCGGGGATAGCAGACAACCAATCCTCGGGGATCAAATCGATGACAGGTTCCTTGAACGGCTGCTCAAAAGGTTCTTCACAAATGAAGGTGTAGGTGGCGAACTCCGTATGGCGTTCCCATTTCAACCGAAAGCGGCCCATGTTTTCGGCAAAATGGGTGGCGTCGCCCGGTGGTGGCGGCACCTTGAAAACCGAGCACAGGTTGCTAAGGTGCTGACGCTCAGCGTCATCACTGATTTCACCGTTTACCACCGCCAGATAGGAGATTTTCGCAGGCGCATCGACAACCCCGAATGGCCGCGCATGCATTTCCCGAGCAAGGGTTTCGCGCAGCGGATGTTCCTTAAATCCCGTCATGGTCGTTTTTTCCTCGATGTCTTCCTATATAATCATCATACCGGTTCGCCACAGCCCATAACATGGGTAGATTTTTTTAGCTAAGGAAGTTTTTATGACCGATTTTGCCGCCACCGACGATTTGTTCTTTACCCGCGCCGGTCTCGACCGGGGCCGTGTCCAGGGCATTGTCGAGGATGCGCTCAAGGGAAGCGACGACGGAGAGTTGTTTCTCGAATACCGCCAATCGGAAAGTATTGTTTTCGACGACGGCCAGATCAAAAGCGCCGCCTTCGATACCAGCCAGGGTTTCGGGCTTCGCGCCGTTTGCGGGGAAACGACGGGGTATTCCCATGCTTCGGAAATAAGCGAAGACGCCATCCGCCGCGCCGGCAATACGGTCAAAACCATCAGCGCCGGCAAGGGCGGCACCGATGCGGGCCCGGTGGGCACCAACCGCAACCTTTATATGGACGACAATCCGCTTTCCCTGGTCGATTTTGAAACCAAGGTGAAACTACTGGCCGATATGGACGCCTACGCGCGCCAAAAGGACGAGCGTGTGGTGCAAGTGTCGGCGTCCCTGTCCGGCAACTGGCAGGCGGTGGAAATCATCCGCGCCGACGGCGCCCGGGCTGCCGATATCCGGCCCCTGGTTCGGCTCAATGTCTCCGTCGTCGTGGAAAAAGACGGGCGCATGGAAACCGGGTCGCACGGCGTCGGCGGGCGGGTCGCGTTTGATCTTTACCTGGAACCCGCCGCCTGGAAGGCATCGGTGGACGAGGCGCTTCGCCAGGCGTTGGTCAACCTGGAATCAATCGCCGCACCGGCCGGCGAAGTGCCGGTGGTGCTCGGCCCCGGTTGGCCGGGCATCTTGCTGCACGAAGCCATCGGTCACGGGCTGGAAGGCGACTTTAACCGCAAGAAAACATCCGCTTTCTCCGGCCTCTTGGGCCAACGGGTCGCGTCTCCCGGCATCACGGTTATTGACGACGGCACCATCGAGGACCGGCGGGGATCGCTGACCATTGACGATGAAGGCACGCCCAGCGAACGCACCGTGCTGATCGAGGACGGAATCCTCAAAGGCTATATGCAAGATCGTATGAACGCGCGCCTGATGGGCGTGCCGGGCACCGGCAATGGGCGCCGGGAAAGCTACGCCCACGCCCCGATGCCGAGAATGACCAACACCTGCCTGCTGTCCGGCGAACACGATCCGCAAGAAATCCTTAAGTCCGTGGATAAGGGCGTCTATGCCGTCAACTTCGGCGGTGGCCAGGTCGATATCACGTCCGGCAAATTCGTCTTCACCTGCACCGAAGCCTACCAGATCGAGAACGGCAAGATCGGCGTACCCCTGAAAGGGGCAACCCTGATCGGCAACGGCCCGGATGTGTTGACGCGGGTTTCCATGATCGGCAACGATATGGCGCTCGATCCCGGCGTCGGCACCTGCGGCAAGGATGGCCAAGGGGTGCCCGTCGGCGTCGGCCAACCGACCCTCAAGATCGACAATTTGACCGTCGGCGGCACGGCTGTTTAATACGAGTATTCCTGAAACACCGGATCGACGGAACCGCCCCAACGGCCTTCATAGGCATTCAACATTTCTTCCGCCGGCGTGATGCCGGAATGGGCGGTCTGAAACAAAGGCTTCAAAAAGTGGGTTTCGTCGAGCCCGATACTGTCGAGGCAACGACGATTGCCAAGCCCCTTGTGGGAAATTTCCAGCGCCTCTATGGCGATATCTTTGACCGTCCGGTTCCTGAACGGTGTTTTCAGGGCCAGGCGCGGCACTTCGTCGCGCATGGCCTGCATTTCATCGAACGTCCAGTCCTTGACGAGATTCCAGGCAGCGTCCACGGCTTCCGAGTCATAGAGCAAGCCAACCCAAAAGGCGGGCAAGGCGCACAAGCGGCTCCAGGGCCCGCCGTCGGTGCCGCGCATTTCCAGAAACTGTTTCAGGCGGACCTCGGGAAAGACGGTACTCATGTGATCGATCCAGTCCTTCATCAATGGCTTTTCACCTGGAAGCGCCGGCAACTTAGCGTCCATAAAATCCCGGAACGATTGGCCGGCGGCATCGATATAGACGCCATCCCGGTAAACGAAATACATCGGCACATCGAGCACGTAATCGACGTAGCGTTCGAACCCGAAGCCGTCTTCGAAGACGAAGGGCAGCATGCCACTGCGGTCGGGATCGACATCCGTCCAGATATGGCTGCGATATGACAGATACCCGGACGGCTTGCCGTCCTTGAATGGCGAGTTGGCCCAAAGCGCCGTCGCCACCGGCTGCAACGCCAGCGAAATGCGATACATGCGGACCATGGCGGCCTCGGATTCGAAATCCAGGTTGACCTGCACGGTGCAGGTGGACTGCATCATCTCGAGACCGAGCTTGCCTTTTTTAGGCATGTAATCGCGCATGATCTTGTAGCGCCCTTTCGGCATCCAGGGCATATCTTTGGTCGACCATTTTGCCCGGTGGCCGAGGCCGATATAACCGATGTCCAACTCACGGGCGATGGCCTTGACCTGTTGCAGGTGACCGGTGACCTCGTCACAGGTTTGGTGAATGGTTTCCACCGGGGCGCCGGAAAGTTCCACCTGGCCTGCCGGTTCCAGACTGACAAAACTGCCGTCCGGCTTGGAAAGGGCAATCGGGTTGCCGGCTTCCAGAACCGGCTCCCAGCCGAACTGGGTCAGGCCTTCGAGAAGGGCGCGGATACCCGACGGGCCTTCGTATTCCAGCGGCTCCAGGGTAGACAGGTGGTAGGCGAATTTTTCGTGTTCCGTGCCGATCCGCCAATTTTTTTTCGGTTTACAGCCGGCGGCAATGTATTCAATCAACGATTCCTTGCCGTTGACGAAGGCATCTTTGGCCAGGGGGGCGCCCGGGGATTGAGAAGTCATTTTAATTTCTTTCGTTGGTTTAATTGTTACGACCGATGGCCATTGCCGAGAAAAGCCTGCCAGCAGGCCAAGGCCGACAAGGCCGCCGTTTCCGCCCGCAAAATTCTCGGCCCCAGATCAACGCGAGAAGCAAAATCCAGCGCACGAAGGGCGTCAAGCTCGCTTTCTTCAAATCCGCCTTCCGGGCCGCATAAAAACCCGCACTCAAAAGATAGCCCGCCAGACGCTGCCCGCAAGGAAGACAGGTGCTCGGCGATAGGCGCACCGCCGCCGGTTTCATCGAGCACCAGAAGCCTGCGCCCCGGGGGCCAGCCGTCGATGAATTGGGCCAGGGGTTTTGCCGCCTCGATCTCCGGGACGCTGAGCCGACGGCACTGTTCGGCCGCCTCAATGGCATGGGCGCGCATGCGCTCCGGGTTGATGCGGGCCGAATTGGTATGGCGGGTAAAAACCGGGCAAAGCCGGGAAGCACCCAGCTCTGTCGCCTTTTCAACCAGGAACGCGGTTCGGGGTTTTTTCAGGGGCGCAAAGGCCAGCCAAGGCCCCGGTTCTTGTTCCTGGGGGCGGGTCTGCTCCTTAACGACCACATCCCCCTTTTTTTTACCGATTTTACCGAGCTGGGCGCCCCATTCACCGTCCCGGCCATTGAACAACAAGACCTCGTCCCCGGTGCCCAAACGCATGACATTGCCCAGATAGTTGGCCTGGGAAGCATCAAGGGCAACAGGCTGGCCGGCGGCAAGGGGTTGCTCGATAAAAAGCCGGGGCAGATTATGAAGATTAGAATTCACTGTTATGATACCGGGAAAAACATCATTCCATCGGATATATCATAAGCGGCCACTGTTTCGGGTATAGTTTTCCTCATGAACGATTCGTCACCTCACACGCCCGGCCCAATCGCCACCGATATACCGCCGCAAAGCTGGATTGACCGGTTGGCGCCGTCATTCGCCAAACCGTACCTGCGCTTAGCGCGGGCCGACAGACCCATTGGCACGTGGTTGCTTTTGCTGCCCTGCTGGTGGGGGTTGGCGCTGGCTACTCCGACATGGCCGGACTGGCAGGTAATGATATTGTTTGCCGTCGGCTCCATCGTCATGCGGGGCGCGGGGTGCACCGTCAACGACATCGCCGATAGGAACTTTGACGCCCGCGTTGCCAGAACCGCGACCCGGCCCATCGCCAGCGGCAAAATCAGCGTCGCCAAGGCGGTCTTGTTTTTAGGCCTGCAACTGCTGTTGGGGTTGGCCGTCCTGGTGCAATTCAACATGTTTTCCATCATCCTCGGCATCAGTTCCCTGGCCCTGGTCGCGGCCTATCCTTTCATGAAACGCATCACCTATTGGCCGCAATTGTTTTTGGGCCTGACATTCAATTGGGGCGCCTTGGTGGGCTGGAGCGTTGTCACGGGGAGCCTTGCCGCCCCGGCGTTGGCACTTTATGGCGCCGGGATTTTCTGGACCCTGGGCTACGACACCATTTACGCCCACCAGGACAAGGAAGACGACGCGCTGATCGGGGTCAAATCGACGGCGCTGAAATTCGGTGCCGCAACAAAACCCTGGCTCGCCGGGTTCTATACGATCACCCTTGGTTTGTTGATATCGGCGGGGTGGCTGGCAGGGCTGGGGTGGCCTTTTTATGCGGCGCTGGGCTTGGCCGCCCTGCATCTCGCCTGGCAGACGCAAAACGTCGATATCACCGAGCCCAAGGATTGCCTGTCCAAATTCAAATCCAATCGCGATTTCGGGTTAATGGTTTTTGTCGGCATCGTTGCCGGGCAACTTCTAGTCTAGCCACCGGTTTGTTCCCCGCACGGCGGCATCCTTCCTTCGGAAACGGCATATGCCATTTTTGAAATAACCATCAGCCCCGGCCCCCCATTGCACGGCAATGGCGCCGTTGTGTCCTGAAAATGGCTGATTTCCACCAGGGCAAAACAATAAACGATAACCGCCGCCGCCATGATTCCAACGTGGAACCGGCCATTCTTCGGCGGAGGTACGCCCCGTTGGTATCGATGCGCCCCCATGCAGACGATATCTAGCGTTCCGTTTTCTTCCAGAGAAAGCACTTCGCGCGCCAGGTGCCGAACCCAGGGCGGTACGGTCTGATGGAACATGTAATCGGCAAAGGTTTCTTCCAGCGCAACCTTTTCAGGCGCACAACCTTTCCAGCGCCGGAACGCAAGATGGAAAAAATCGTATTCTGAAATTATAAGCGCTTCAGCGGCCTTGATGACGTTACCAAGGTCCGCTGGTTCTTCTTCATCTGGAAGCCAAAAAACGCTCATAGCGCCACCTCTATTTCTGACGCCCCCCTTCCTGTTGATACTAGTCTCGTTTTTGACCGCCTCAAAGCTCAATAAGAGTGAAGTCCGGATAGTTAAACGGAAGGCTTTCTTCATTCAGCATCCGGGTCCTGTCGTCCCGGACTTTTTCATCGGCAATGGCGCTCAGGATGAATTCATCAACAGGCTGACCGGGCTGCGTGCGGTCACGGACATGGCCTTGTATTTCCTCTTGCCCGAGAGACGGCCAACGACGGCCTTCGGCTGCGATTTCGGACAAGGCAACGGGAAGCCCGCCCTGCGCCAGCGCGCCGCGGCGGCTGGAATACATATATACGGACGACAGCGCCAATCCCCCATCCAGCCGCATGTCGATATTTTTCAAGGGGCTGACCCAGATAACCGAGTTTTGGGGTTATTATGGGACCTATGCGCAAGAGCCGACTTAGCGACTACAAACAAGACCGCCTGA
>LFEN01000063.1 GCA_001510075.1 Alphaproteobacteria bacterium casp-alpha2 | reverse complement strand
CAGAGAAAATCAGAGAGAAAAATACAAACTTACCGCATCATGCAATGGTTGAATTCGGTGCCGACAAGCCAGTCCGACAGGCTGCTAGAACAATCCTTCGACCAGCCCGTCCTTGTTGAGGCGGATGCTGTTCGCCGATGGCACCCTCGGCAGGCCCGGCATGGTCATGATCTCGCCGCAGACGACGACGACAAAGCCGGCGCCGGCCGACAGCCGGACTTCGCGCACCGGCACCACATGGCCCGATGGCGCGCCCTTGAGGTTGGGGTCGGTCGAAAAGCTGTACTGGGTCTTGGCGATGCACACCGGCAAGTGCCCGTAGCCGGCGTCCTGCAACTCGGTAAACGCATTGCGCACCTTCTGGTCGGCGATGATATCATCGGCCCCGTAAAGCTTCGTCGCCACCGTCTTGACCTTGTCCCACAGAGGCATTTTGTCGTCGTAAAGCGGCACAAACTGCCCGGAACACTTGTCGGCCATATCGGCCACGGTTTGCGCCAATTTCTCCGTTCCCTTGGAGCCGTCGGCCCAATGCGTGCAATCGATAACCTCGACGCCGAGCCCATCGACCCCTTCGCGGACCGCCGCAACCTCGGCGTCCGTATCAGCCGAAAACCTATTCACGGCGACGACCACCGGAACGCCGAAGGATTTAACGTTACGCACATGGCGGGCCAGGTTATCACAGCCCTTCGACACGGCATCGACGTTTTCCGTTCCAAGATCGTCTTTGCCAACGCCGCCGTGCATCTTGAGCGCGCGGATCGTCGCAACAATAACCGTGGCGCTGGGGCTGAGACCGGCAAGCCGGCACTTGATGTCGAAAAATTTCTCGGCCCCCAGGTCGGCGCCGAAGCCGGCTTCCGTGACCACATAATCAGCCAGTTTCAGGGCCATTTTCGTGGCAATGGCGGAATTGCAGCCGTGCGCGATATTGGCAAACGGCCCACCATGGATAAAGGCCGGGTTGTTTTCCAACGTCTGCACCAGGTTCGGCTGCAACGCCTCTTTCAGCAACACCGTCATCGGGCCTTCGGCCTTCAGGTCCTTGGCGAATATGGGGTCACGCCCGCGCGTATAGCCGACGACAATGCGCGCGATGCGTTCCTCCAGGTCATCTAAATCCGTCGCCAGGCAGAAAATCGCCATGATTTCAGACGCCACCGTAATATCGAAACCGGTCTCGCGCGGGAAGCCGTTGGCGATGCCGCCCAGCGACGTCACAATATCCCTGAGCGCCCGGTCGTTCATATCGACAACGCGGCGCCAGGTGACGCGCCGTTCGTCGAATTCCAGCTCGTTGCCCCAATAGATATGGTTATCGATTAACGCCGACAGCAGATTGTGGGCGACGCCGATGGCGTGAAAATCGCCGGTAAAATGCAGGTTGATGTCTTCCATGGGAACAACCTGGGCATAGCCGCCGCCGGCCGCCCCGCCCTTCATGCCGAAGCACGGCCCCAAAGACGGCTCGCGGATGCAAATCGTCGCTTTCTTGCCGATCGCATTCAGCCCGTCGCCCAGGCCCACCGTCGTCGTCGTCTTGCCTTCGCCGGCTGGCGTCGGCGTTATCGCCGTGACCAAAATCAGCTTGCCGTCAGGACGGTCTTCCAGAGACTTGATAAACTCTGCTGAAACCTTGGCCTTGGTCCGGCCAAAGGGGTGCAGATGCTCCGCCGGGATATCCAGCTTGGCGCCGACATCATTAATCGGCTGCATCGTCGCTTCGCGGGCTATTTCGATATCGCTCTTGGACATTTGGGGTAACTCCACTTTTCTAAAGTTTTAACGGCCCCGGCCCGGCGCTTGATGCACCTTGGGCCGGAAGTCGCCGTCCTGAAACGCCACTTAGGCGGATATGTCTCCCAACACATCCCCGGTAGCGAGGCCGCTGCTTTCAACGAACTCAGCGGCCTGAATCTTTTTGCCGTTATGGGGGCGGACTCGCCCAACCCGGATGCCACCACCCTGGGCAGCGACGCTAAAACCGTCATCGCCGATATCGGTGACTTCTCCGGGTGCGCCTTTTACGTCAACCTTGGCACAGTCGAAAATCTTCAGTTCATTGCCGTTATGAAGCGTCCAGGCGCCGGGCTGCGGATTGGTGCCCCTGATCAGGTTGTAGACCTCGTCCACGGGCTTCGACCAGTCGATCTCGGCATGTTCCTTTTTGCACCAGCTTTCGTAGGTCGCGTCATCTTCGTTCTGAGCCAGATGCGGCGGATCGCCCGCCTTGACCAGATCAACGGCTTCCAGAACCGTTGCCACACCGAGCGGGAAGATCTTTTCGAAATAGACCGTTCCCAGTGTGTCGTCCGGGGTGATATCGACCTCTTTCTGCAACAGGATGTCGCCTTCATCGAGACCGTCATCGGGCCAGAAGATGGTCAGCCCGGTTTTCTTCGCCCCGCCGATAATCGGCCAGTTGATCGAACTGGGCCCCCGGTGTTTGGGCAACAGCGAAGGATGGAAGCAGATTGATCCGTGCGTCGGGATATCGCGGGCTTCTTCCGGGACAAAAATGATCATGAAGGCCATGACCATCAGGTCCGCGTTCAGCGCCCGCATCTCGTCGAGCACCGCTGCGTCCTTGTAATTCGGCGGCTGGATCAGGTTCAGGCCTTTTTCCAGGGCGAATTCCTTGATCGGATCAACGGGCTTGCCCTCCTTGTCCGGCGCGCAATAGACGGCAACGACATCGTCGCCCCGTTGCAGCATCGCTTCCAGGCAGGCCTTGCCGAACGCCTGTTGTCCGTTAACGATGATTTTCATAACTATTTCCTCTCTTAAAGGGCGCTAAACAGCGCCTTCGTCCTTGGCGGCTTTGATCTCATCATCGCTAAAGCCGACGACATCTCTGAGGATTTCATCCGTGTGTTCGCCCAGCAGCGGCGAGCGTTCCACGTCGGACGGCGAATCAGACAACTTGATCGGGTTGCCGACGGATAGATACTTGCCGCGTTCCGGGTGATCGACCTCGACCACGGTGCCGGTCTTGCGCAGCGATTCCTCTTCGGCCAGTTCCTTAAAGGAAAGGATCGGGCCAACGGGGATGTTGAGCGGATTACAGATTTCCATGACCTCGTATTTGTCCTTGCCCATGGTCCACACCTCGATGGCTTCGAATATCTGTGTCAGCCGAGGCAGCCGCGCTTCGGGCGTGGCGAAGTCCGGGTCTTCCTTCCATTCCGGCCTGCCGATCACGTCGCAAACATTTTTCCACACTGCCGCCTGGGTAATAAAATAGGTATAAGCATCGGGATCGTGCTCCCAGCCCTTGCACTTCAGAATCCGACCGGGCTGACCGCCGCCGGAATCGTTGCCGGCGCGAGGCGTGGCCTCGCCGAAAGGAATGTCGAGACCGAAGTGGGAATATTCCTTGAGCGGTCCGTGGGCGAGGCGCTGTTGGTCGCGCAACTTGACCCGGCAGAGATTGAGCACCGCATCCTGCATGGCGCATTCGACGCGCTGGCCGCGCCCCGAATGCGTGCGCTGGTAAAGGGCCGCCAGAATGCCTGCCACCAGATGCATGCCGGTGCCGGAATCTCCGATCTGGGCGCCGGTGACCATCGGAATGCCACCGATTTCCCCCGTCGTTGAAGCAGAACCGCCGGCACATTGGGCCACGTTTTCATAGACCTTGCAGTCCTCATAGGGGCCGGGGCCGAAACCCTTGACCGAGGCATAAATCATACCAGGGTTGATTTCCTGAATCCGTTCCCAGCTGAACCCCATGCGGTCGAGCGCGCCGGGCGCGAAGTTCTCGACCATGACGTCGCATTCCTCGATCAGGCGGACGAAAATTTCCTTACCCTTATCGGATTTTGTGTTGAGCGTGATGGAGCGTTTGTTGTGGTTCAGCATGGTGAAATACAAGCTGTCCACATCGGGTATATCGCGCAACTGGCCGCGCGTCGCATCGCCGACGCCGGGGCGTTCAACCTTGAGAACATCGGCGCCGAACCAAGCAAGAATTTGGGTGCATGTCGGCCCGGATTGAACGTGTGTCATGTCGAGAATTTTTATGCCTTCCAGGGCTTTCATTGTGCGTTCCTGTTGGTGAGAGTTGATTTCATGCCGTCACGTTATTTTTTGGAAACGACGCTTTGCGGGTTGAGATTGCCGATGCGACCGCTTTCGGTGCCGGCTTTCTCGTCAATCACCGCATTCACGAGGGTCGGCTTGCCGGAATCCATGGCCTCGTTCACGGCGCGGGTCAGATCGTCGGGCGATGTCGCATAGACGCCGACGCCGCCGAATGCTTCCATCATCTTGTCGTAGCGAGCGTCTTTAACGAAGACGGTTGGCGCAGCGTCCGAACCGCCCGTGGGATTGACGTCGGTTCCGCGGTAGATGCCGTTGTTGTTGAAGACAACCACGCAAATCGGAAGGTTGTAGCGGCAGATCGTTTCAATCTCCATGCCTGAGAACCCAAAGGCGCTATCGCCTTCGATTGCCAGCACCGGTTTGCCCGTTTCCACGGCGGCCGCGATGGCCGTGCCCATGCCGATGCCCATGACGCCCCAGGTCCCGACATCCAGCCGTTTGCGCGGCTGATACATATCGATGATGGCGCGTGTGAAATCGAGCGTGTTGGCGCCTTCATTGACTAAGATCGCATCCGGCCGGGCTTTAATGATCGTGCGCAGCGCACCGAGCGCGCCGTGGTAATCCATCGGCACGTTGTTGTTCCGCAGTTTCGGCGCCATCTTTTCGAGGTTGGCCCGTTTCTTCGATTTGACTGCCTCGGACCACGCGGGCGGCGGTGCCCAGTCATCACCCATTGCTTGATGCAGGGCTGAAACGCACGACCCGATATCGCCGACCACGGGGGCGGCGATTTCGACATTGCTGTCCATCTCTTTGGGCTCGATGTCGATCTGCACAAACTGTTTAGGCTGATCGCCCCAGGTCTTGCCCTTGCCGTGCGACAGGAGCCAGTTGAGGCGGGCGCCGATCATCATCACCACATCGGATTCCTTGAGCACCAACGAGCGCGCCGGGCCCGCCGAGAGCGGGTGCGTGTCAGGCAACAACCCCTTGGCCATGCTCATGGGCAGAAAGGGAATGCCGCTTTTTTCCACCAGCGTGCGGATGTCGTCATCGGCCTGTGCGTAGGCGGCGCCCTTGCCGAGGATGATCAGCGGCCGCTTGGCGCCCTTCAGCACCTTGAGCGCGCGCGCCACCGCTTCCGGCGCGGGTAGCTGGCGCGGCGCTGGATCGATGACCTTGACGAGCGATTTGGCACCGGCTGCAGCGTTCATGGTCTGACCCAGAAGCTGCGCCGGCAGGTCAAGATAGACCCCGCCCGGCCGGCCGGAAACGGCGGCGCGGATAGCGCGCGCAATGCCGATGCCGATGTCTTCGGCATGCAGAACACGGTAGGCCGCTTTGCAAAGCGGCTTGGCAATGGCCAGTTGGTCCATTTCTTCGTAATCGCCCTGTTGAAGGTCGACGATCTCGCGCTCTGAGGAGCCGCTGATCAGGATCATCGGAAAGCAGTTGGTCGTGGCATGGGCCAGTGCCGTCAATCCGTTAAGAAAACCAGGCGCCGACACCGTCATGCAGACGCCGGGTTTTTTAGTCAGAAACCCGGCGATCGCGGCCGCATAGCCCGCGGCCTGCTCGTGCCGGAACGAGAGAACGCGCAAGCCTTCGGCCTGCATATAACGGCCCAAATCCGTAATCGGAATGCCGGGTACGTTATAGATCGTGTTGATATCGTTGAGCTTGAGCGCGTCGATGACAAGATGAAAACCATCCGTCAGGGCGCCGACCCCGGGACCATTGTGTATTTCCTGAGCTATTCTATCAATTGCCGTATTTGAGCCTTTTCTCGGCATGGGTGTCCTTCCCTAGGTGAGGGACCGTCCCGGCCTCCCCCGGCCGGTTCGATTCCTATTCCAGATAATCCGCGTGTTTTTCGATGTGCAGCGCGAGATTCATCGAATGCTCGCGCACTAGTTTGGCCGCCAGGTCTGCGTCCCTTTTTTCCAGGGCTTCAATGATATGCAGATGATCGATGATGGAACGGTCGGCCCGGTCTTGTTCGGCAATAGTCCGGTCCCGGATGGACCGCATGTGAATAAACAGGTTGTCGGCCAGGTCACACAACAGATTGCACTGGCTCAACCGCAAGATAGACTGGTGAAACTCGATATTGGTTTCGGAATATTCGTCGATGTGGGCTTTCGCCTTACCGCCCTCGAAGGTGATGAACATCGTCCTGAGCGACGAAATTTCATCGTCCGTGGCTTTTTCAATAACCAGGCGCGCCGCCGTGCTTTCCAGTGCCGCCCAAACGGTCACGACCTCCAGCATCTCCGCCTTGGTCTTACGCACAATATAAACGCCGCGGCGCGGTATGATATGCACCAGGCCTTCCTGTTCCAGGCGGGCCAGGGCCTCGCGGACGGGGGTGCGGCTGATTTCAAGTTTTTCCGACAGACGGCGCTCATCAAGACGCAATTCCGCATCTTCGGCGTAGATATTCATGGAAGTAATGGCCTGCTTCAAGGAATCGTAGATTTTATCCTTGAGGCTAAAATTAGCGTCGATCGGTTTAATGGCTAATTGCGCGTGGGCCATAACTGCTTACCAAATCCGGGCTTCGGTGTTTTAAAAAATTAAAAAACGAGATGCCAAGTGGAGAAAAAGCATCCCTCACATTTCTTGGCATACAATACACCAGGCCCCAGTCTTGGCAACCTGAAATCACTGGAACCGAAAGGACGCCTCTACTTTACCGCCGCCGGTTTTTTGATCCGGTCGTAGATTATCTTCATGACCGGCAACAAGATCAGGAAAAGGGCGAGGCTCATAATGACGCTGGCAAACGGCCGGGTGAAGAAGATCCCGAACGAGCCGCCGGAAATCAGCAGCGACTGGCGCAGCGCCGGCTCCGCCAGCGGGCCCAGGACAATGGCCAGCACCGCCGGCGCCATCGGGTAGTCGAGTTTCCGCATCATGTAGCCGCCGGTGCCGAACACCAGCATCAACCAGACATCGTGCATGTCCATGGTCGGAACGAAGCCGCCGACGATACAAAGGATGAAAATGATCGGCGCCAGGATGGTGAACGGCAACCTCAACACCCAGATGAAGGCCGGGATGAAGGCGACGTTGATCAGCAACGCAAACAGGTTGGCGGCATAGAGACTGGCGATGAATCCCCAGACGAAATCAGGGTGATCCGTGAACACCCGCGGGCCCGGTTCCAGGCCCCAGATGACCATGCCACCCAACAGGATCGCCGTCGTCGGCGAGCCGGGAATGCCCAGCGTCAACATCGGCAGCATGGCCCCGGTGGAGGCGGCGTTGTTGGCGGTTTCCGGCGCGACGATGCCGTTGATGTTGCCTTTACCGTAAGTCTCGGGATCTTTCGCCATCGTTTTGGCGACGCCATAGGCCATCAATGCGCCGGGCGTAGCGCCGGCGGCCGGCAGGATGCCGACAAAATACCCAAGGAACGATCCCATCAACATCGTTTTCCAGGTCGTTAACAACTCGCGAAGGGCAGCCATGGTTCTCTGGTAACTGACCGTGGCTTGCGAAATCATCACTTTTCCCTGAGAGACCTCGATCGTCCACAGCATTTCGGCAATACCGTAAATGCCGATGGCCAGGACCAGGAAGTTGATGCCGTGGAAGAACCCTGGAATACCGCCGAAAATCAGCCGCGGCTCGCCAGAAATGATGTCGAGGCCGACGGCGCCGAATACCAATCCGATAAAGATCGAAAAGAGCGTCTTCGGGATGTCATCACCGCCAAGCCCGACGAAGGTCGCGAACGCCATCAGCATCAGCGAGAATATCTCCGGTGCGCCGAAGGTCAGCGCGACTTCGGCCAGGGGCGGCGCGAACAGCGTGAACAAAATGACACCGACGCTGCCGCCGACGAACGACGCCGTCGCCGCCGCTATCAGCGCCTTGTCGGCGTGTCCCTGCAAGGCCATGGGCCGACCGTCAAACGTCGTCGCCACCGCCGTCGACGCGCCGGGAATACCCAGCATGATCGAACTGATGGCGCCGCCGTACATGGCCCCGTAATAGATCGCGCCGAGGAAAATAATGGCCCCTGTCGGCGGCACCAGGAAGGTCATCGGCAACAGGATGGCGACGCCGTTGACCGACCCCAGTCCCGGCATGGCGCCGATGAACAGGCCGACGGCGCAACCCAAGACGATTAGCATCAAATTGAGCGGCTCGAAGGCGATGATAAAGCCGTTTATAAGAAGGGGGAGAACGTCCATGGCTATTCAGTGACTCTTTTTATGACGCCAAATGGCGTGAGGGTTGTTGGAGGCCAGCGTTAATCAGACAAGATCAATAGAAAAAAGCAAATACGGGTTCGAACCAGGGATCGGTAATTCCCTTGGGCAGGGTTTTCTGAAGCGCAATTTCAAAAAACAGGAAGGTCACGATCGGCGTGACAAAGGCAAAAGCACCCGTCAGACGCCAGGTATGACCGCCCATGAAACGAAGGTAGAAAATAAGAAAAGCGGGAATCGCGCCGTAAGCGCCGACGATATGAAACAGAGCGACCATGCCGATAAGCGAGCCGGCGTTGAGCAAGAAAAGCCTGAACGTACGGGAGGTCATAAACGGATCTTCGGAACGCGATTGCGGTGTGATGCGCTTGGCCCACCGGATAACGATGGCGATACAGCAAACCAACATGCCAGCCGCCAGCCAGAATGGCCACGCGCCGCCGCCGGGACCTTCACCGGCGATCCAGCCGATGGGCAGCTCGGCACTTTTCCACATAAGGTAAAGGGAGAAGACCCCCATTACGATTCCCATGACTAACTCGGCCATGCGCATAACGGTGATCTCCCCCCCAATACCCTAATTAAGTCTTTTGTTATTCTACGTAATCAGACGATCAGGCTACTTAATAACGCCCATCTTCTGAAGGATACCCTTCTGGATGGCTTTTTGCTCGATCCAGTATGACATCAGGGGCTTGCCCGTCAGGAACTTGCCCTGAAGGCTCTTTTTCTTCATGTAGTCCTGCCACTCCTTGGAGTTGAAGACCTTCGTGAAGAGACCCTGATAGTAGGCAGCGGCGCCTTCGCTCATGCCCGGCGCACCAACGACGGTACGCTGCATGTAGTAGGTGAAGTCCTTACCCAGTTCCTTGAAGGTCGGCGCCTCCTTGAATAACGGCAGGCGCTCGTGCGTGAAGGCGCCCAGTGCCACCGTCTTGCCGGCCTGGTAGAAGCCGAGCTGTTCGGACGGGTTGTTGACGGTCGAGTTGGCGTTTTCACCAGCCAATTCCTTGGCCACGCGTCCGCCACCCTTATAAGGAACGTACTTCATGTTTAAGCCATAAGCCTTGTTCAGGAAGTCCGTCAGGATGTTGTCTTCGGAGTTCTTACCGGTACCGGCCATAATCCACTTGTTGCCGGCAGCCTTGGCCGCCTTGACAAATTGATCGACGGTCTTGATGCCGGACTTTTTGCTGACCCACAGCAAGAACGTGTCTTCCGCCATGCGGCCAACGGGGGTGAAGGTCTTGATGTCAATTCCCAGTCCCGGCTGAAGCAGCGGCGTGGTGTAGAAACTGTTCAGCGTGAACATCAGGGTGTGGTCAGGATCGGAAGCGTTCTTGACGTGGACCAACGCTTCGGCGCCGGAACCACCCGGCTTGTTGACGGGCGTGAAAGGCTTCGACGCCAGCTTGTTTTTGACGATGATGTTCTGAATGAAACGGACGGCCTTATCGGCGCCCCCGCCCTTACCGGCCATGACGACGAATTCGACCGGCTTTTTGGGTTCCCATGCTTCGGCGGAATCGACCGGCGCAACGGCAAAGCCGAGACCGAGAGCAATACCCAGGCTCGTAAGTTTAGTACCAAATTTACGCATTTTCATCTCCCAAGTTTAAATCGTTCGCCGTTCACCGTATCCGTTACGGTTTCCGCGGACGTTTTTGTGTGCCTTATCCTTTTCGCGATAGCCTACGAAAAACCGCATTGGCGGAAATAGGCGTCAGGCGTTTTATTACCCCACTGGCATACGCCTGCCTGTTTGGCATTAAGTATACCAGTGGACTATAACCATACAGTCTCGCCCCATACAATAAGTTTTCTCGCCCTTTGTCCAATAGTTTTATTGCCGGGTCGGGAACGGGAATCTCTCTCCTTCGCAACACGCTCGACTCCACCATCCGGCCATTTTTTGTTTTTTTTTGGTAAATTCGTTGCCCCGCCATCCACCCCATAATCAAACGGTGTTTTCCCCGATAAACTGAAGTATAAGTATATTGCTCTTTGAATGTGTCTGGTATATGGTATACCACGAGCTGAAAGGCCCTGCTTTTCAGCCAAAAAACGCTCCATGACCGGGCAATAACATATTCACTGGGCCAGGGATTGGGGGGCGAAAGCGGCAGGGAGAAGGATACAGCCATGAACCTTCACGAGTATCAGGCGAAAGAGCTTTTACAAAATTACGGCGTTCCGGTTCCCTCCGGTCGTGTTGCCGCCACTGCCCAAGAGGCCGGGGGCGCCACCGATACGCTCGGCGGCGTCGCCTGGGTCGTCAAAGCGCAGGTTCACGCCGGTGGCCGCGGTCGGGCCGGGGGCATCAAGATCGTCAAATCCGCCGACGCTGCCCGCGGCGCAGCGGAAAAAATGTTGGGCGGGCGGCTGGTCACGGCGCAAACCGGGGCCGAAGGCAAGGTCGTCAATCGGGTCTATGTGGAAAAGGCCTGTGACATTACCAAGGAAATCTATCTGGCGGCGATGGTTGACCGTTCCATCGGTCGTGTCGCTTTTCTGGCCTCCGCCGAAGGCGGCGAGAACATCGAAGAGGCCGCCGCCAAGTCGCCCGACAAAATATTCAAGCTCATCATCGACCCGGCAACCGGCCTTGAAGATGCGGACGCGGGCAAACTGGCCCAGGACCTGGGCCTGTCGGGCATGCAGGCGGACGCCTTCGCCCGGGCCTTGGCCTCCGTCTATAAGGCGTTTCTGGAAAACGACGCCAGCCTGATCGAAATCAATCCCCTGGCCGTCACCCATGAAGGGGAACTGGTTGCCTTGGACGTCAAGATGATCGTCGATGACAACGCGCTCTACCGTCACCCCGACTGGCAAAAGCTTTGGGACGAGGCCGAGGTCGATGTGGACGAGATCGAGGCCCGTAAGTTTGAGCTGAATTACGTTCCCATGGATGGCAATATCGGCGTCATGGTCACCGGTGCCGGGCTGGCGCTGGGGATCCTGGATATGTTGAAGGACCGGGGCGGCGAGGCGGCCGATTTTATGGACGTGCGCCCCGTCGCCACGCGCGACCAGGTCGCCGCCGGCATCAGGATGCTGTTAGGCAACAGCCACGTAAAAGCCATTCTGGTTGTCACCATGGGCGGCGGCGTCTTGCGCTGCGACACCATCGCCGAAGGAATCGCCCTGGCCTGCAAGCAGGCGCCGGGGCACGTCCCCATTATCGTGCGCGCCGCCGGCACCGCCAAGGAAATGGCCGAACTGGCGCTCCGCAACCAGGGCGTCGACGTCATTTTTGCCGACGACCTGGCCGACGCCGCCGACAAGGCCGTTGCCGCCGCCAAGACCAGCGCCCGCGGCAAAGGGAGAAAATAAATGGGTATCCTTGTCGACGCCGACACCAAAGTCATTTGCCAGGGCCTGACCGGGGCCACCGCGACACGCCTGACTGAGCGCGCCATTGCCTATGGCACCAGGATGGTCGGCGGCGTGGTTCCCGGAAAAGGCGGGCGAAGCCATCTCCACCTGCCGGTGTTCGAAACCGTGGCCGAAGCCGTCATCGCCACCAGGCCGGATGCGTCGGCCGTGTTTGTCCCCCCCGACAAGGCGGCGAGCGCCATGATCGAAGCCATCGAAGCGGAAATCCCGTTGGTGATATGCGTTACCGAACGTGTGCCGGTGCTCGACATGGTGCGGGTCAAACGCGCCCTTGAAGGATCGAAAACCCGTCTTATCGGCCCCAACAGCCAGGGCGTGATTACGCCGGATGTTTGCAAGATCGGCGTCATGCCGGAACGACCCCACACCAAGGGCCGCGTCGGCATCGTGTCGCGCTCGGCGACGCTCAACTATGAGGCTGTGGACCAGACGACAAACGTGCACCTCGGCCAATCGACCTCCGTCGGTATCGGCGGCGATGCGGTCTATGGGATGAATTTTATCGATTGCCTGAAGCTGTTCTTCGACGACCCGGCGACGGAAGGGATCATTCTGATCGGGGAAATCGGCGGCACCGCAGAAGAAGAGGCGGCCGAATATCTGAAACAGGTAAAACCGAAAAAACCCATCGTCGCCTATGTCGCGGGCCTGAACGCGCCGACGGACCGGCGCATGGGGCACGCCGGCACGGTTGATGTCTTCGGCGAAGGATCGGCGGCGGCAAAAATCGAGGCGCTGGAAGCCGCCGGCGCCATCATCGCGCCCAGCGCCGCCGACATGGGCAAGACCATGCGCCGGGCCCTAGGTGGGCGTTAGAGGGTGGGCGTTAAACCGCCGAGATATTTTTCCAACTCGGCGAGGCCCTCGGGCGAGCCGATTTCATAAAATCGTTGGCGGGCTTCAAAACCCCTGAGCGTCCCGGTTGCGGCCAGACGCCAGGACAGTTCCGCCAGATCAAAAACTTGCCCGCAAGGAATGTGAGCTTCGATGACTTGCCTGTTCAGCACCGACATCCCGTAATCGATATAATCCAGCCCAACTGATGCGGGATCGTCCAGTCCTTTCTCAAACCGCGTCACTATGGCGCCATCAAAAGCCGCGTTGGAAGCATCCCAGCGACCGTCGTTTTTGAGCACGCTCATGACCGGGACCCGGCCTTCGTCTGACGCCGCCCATACCGCCTTGACGTCTATGTTGAGATAGGAATCGCCGTACAGCACCAAAAACCCGTCATCCAGCGCGCCTTGGTCGAGCGCCAGCCGGATGGCGCCACCCGTCCCCATAAGTTTGCCGCCTTCATCTACGTAGGCGACTTCCAGCCCCCAGCGAGCGCCATCACCGACGAATTCCCGCACCTGGTCGCCAAAGTGGCCGATGCAATAGACGATGCGGCGAACCCCCTGGCCCGCCAGCCAGGATAATTGATGATCGGCGAAAGGCCGCCCGGCGACGTCGATCAACACCTTGGCCGTATTGTCGATGTCAGGCGCAAGCCCCTGCATCCGCGTTCCCAGGCCACCGGCAAGGATCAGGCACTGCATGATTATTGTCCAAGCAGAACGATGGAGCCGTCGAAATCGAAGGAAAATTCCATTTCCTGCAACCCTTCCTTGGCCATGACGGCGCGCAGGCGGTCCTTGTCGTCGGCATAGAACAAAAGAAACCCGCCGGAACCGGCGCCGACCAGCTTGCCGGCGCGGGCGCCGTTTTTCAGCGCCAATTCGTAAAGATCATTGACGTGGTCGTTGGAAATGTTTTCCGAGCGGGCTTTTTTATGTTCCCAGTGTTCGTTCATCAGCTCGGCAAAACCGGCGACGTCGCCATCTTCCAGCCGCGCCTTGATCCTCAACCCCGATGTCTTGTCGTCGACGCCGAACAACTCTCTGATCCCGGAAACGGCGGCGTTGGAAACGATGTCAGCGACCCGGCCCCAGGTGCCGTT
>LFEN01000062.1 GCA_001510075.1 Alphaproteobacteria bacterium casp-alpha2 | reverse complement strand
CTTGGATCTCCTTCATAAGAAATCCTCGATAACCTCATCTGGCCTAATATGGCTCTTAAATTATGCACTTGGCTGTTGAATCTGCGAACAATAACCAACACAATTTGGAAGAACATGAAGAAACCCACACCCACACACGCAATGACGGCAAAAACCCGCCGCAACAAAAAGAAGCGCCTGCCACCGGGCGTCCCCAACCCCGTCGATATCCATGTCGGTGGCCGGGTCCGCCTACGCCGGACCTTATTGGGCCTTAGCCAGGAAAAGCTCGGCGATGCCGTCGGGCTGACTTTTCAGCAGATCCAGAAATACGAACGAGGCGCCAACCGCATTGGCGCTTCCCGGCTGTTTCAGCTTAGCCGGATTTTAGACGTGGCGATTTCGTATTTCTTCGAAGATTTACCGGCTGGTCTTAAAACCACCGAAGGGCAAGTTGCCCAGGGTCTTCGTGAACGCGATCAGAAAACGCTGGAACCCGATCCGCTGGCCCGCCGGGAAACGCTTGAACTGGTTCGTGCCTATTACAAGATCGCCGACCCCAAGGTACGCAAACGTCTGTTTGAGCTGACCAAATCCCTGGCCAATGCTTCGAGCGGGAATTAGGCTGGAAAAAAGCGGTATTTGATTTCCGCCCTTTGACAATTTCCTGGGGGCCTTGCAAACGCCTTGACCCTATCCGGAAACCTTGCGAAAACGACGCGCTGCTTTGCCGTTTCCCAAGGCCACCCGGACAAAATCAGTTGACGGATAAAAAACCCGACATTAGGTCGCGTTGGTACGGTCGCCGCCGTGGCAAGAAACTGCGCCCCACCCGCCAGGCCCTGATTGATACCCTGTTGCCGCAACTCCGGCTGACCCCGGACCCGGATGGAGCCTTCCTTGATCTCAAGGCGGCATTCCCCGGTCCGGTCACGGTCGTTTGGCTGGAGGTCGGGTTCGGCGCCGGCGAACATCTGGCCGAACAAGCCCGCCGAAACCCCGATATCGGGTTTATCGGCTGCGAGCCTTTCATCAACGGCATCGCGGCTTTGTTGAGCCGGGTTGACGAAGACGGCCTGAGTAACGTCCGCCTTTATGACGAGGACGCCAGGTTGCTCCTGCCGGCGCTACCCGATGCGGCGATCGATAAGGCTTTTGTCCTGTTTTCCGACCCGTGGCCGAAAAAAAAGCATCACCGGCGGCGTTTCATTTCCCGCCCCATCCTGGACGAGTTGGCCCGGGTCATGGCGGATGGCGCCGAATTGCTGCTGGCCAGCGATCATATGGGGTATGTCAGCGGCATTCTGGAAATTTTGGCGGCCCACGGGGACTTTTCATGGACGGCGCGGTCTAAAAAGGACTGGACCATGCCGCCGCCCGACTGGGTGCAAACGCGCTATGAACAAAAAGCCTTGGAACAGGATATCAAGCCGGTTTATCTCCGGTTTACCCGCCGCCCGCGTTCTTCCTGAAAACCATTGAAATTCCAGGGGCTGGGGTATATATACCGCGTACGTTGACTATTTAACGTACTCGTCTAAGTCCGAAATATAGTGTGGGATTGATGGGTGGGCCGGTGGCCCGCCTTTTGTTATTCAGGGGCCGATTGTTTTTAGGTTTTCGAAATACGAGCTGACGGATGGACCTGTCCAACATAATACAACGCCTGATCGAGCCGAGCGTCGATGATTTGGGTTTTGACATTGTCCGGGTACAGGTGTCTGGCAAGAATGAGCTTTTGATGCAGGTTATGGTGGAACATAAAGACGGCCAGGGAATGACGGTGGATGATTGCGCCATCGTCAGCCGCGCCATTTCGGCGCTTCTTGAGGTCGAGGATCCGATCAAGGACCCTTATACGTTAGAGGTATCATCGCCGGGGCTCGACAGACCCCTGGTGAAACTTAGGGATTTTGAGCGCTTTCAGGGTCATCAGGTGAGGGTTGAAACCAGCGTCGCCCAGGATGGCCAGAAGCGGTTCAAAGGCCAGCTTTTGGGTGTTGAGGACGAAACCGTCAAAATTTTAGTGGACGGCCGGGAAGTGATCCTGGCCTACCCGGATATCCGCCGGGCAAAGTTACTCCTGACCGACGATGCGATCGCGGCAGTAGAGGGGAACAAGAAGACATGAGTGAAATGACTGATAGCGGTGCGTCCCAGACGCGCCCTGAACTGATTGAAGTCGCCGAAACCGTTGCCCGGGACAAGGGCATTGACCGCGAAGAGGTCTTGGGCGCGATGGAGCTGGCTATACAAAAAGCCGGACGCTCCAAATATGGCCACGAACACGACATTCGCGCCAACATTAACCGCTCGACGGGAGAAATTGCCCTCGCCCGGTATATGGAAATCGTCGACACAGCGGAAGAAATCGAAAACGAAGTCGCCCAGATGGCGTTGGAGGAAGCGAAAAAGAAAGAACCCTCCGCGGCGCCCGGCGACTATCTGGTAGAAGGCCTGCCGCCCATTGATTTTGGCCGCATCGCCGCACAAACGGCGAAGCAGGTGATCGTGCAACATGTCCGCGAAGCCGAACGCAGCCGCCAATTTGACGAATACAAAGGCCGTATCGGTGAAGTCGTCAATGGACTGGTCAAGCGAATCGAATACGGAAACGTCGTCGTTGATCTGGGCCGCGCCGAAGCCATGCTGCGCCGGGACGAATCTATCCCGCGCGAACATTTCAACACCGGCGACCGGGTTCGCTCTTACATTCTCGATGTCCGCGAAGAATCCCGCGGGCCGCAGATTTTTCTGTCGCGCACCCATCCGCAATTCATGTCGGCGCTGTTTGCCCAGGAAGTGCCGGAAATCTACGACGGCATCATCGAAATTAAAGCGGTGGCCAGAGACCCTGGTTCCAGGGCCAAGATTGCTGTCCTGTCCAACGATTCCAGTATCGACCCCGTCGGCCCCTGTATCGGCATGCGTGGGTCCAGGGTTCAGGCCGTCGTCGGCGAATTGCAGGGTGAAAAAATCGACATCATTCAATGGTCGCCGGATATGGCGGCGTTCATCGTCAACGCCCTGGCCCCGGCCGAGGTCGCGAAGGTGGTTCTGGATGAGGAAAGCAAACGTATTGAGGTCGTGGTTCCCGATGAACAACTCAGCCTTGCCATCGGACGGCGCGGGCAAAATGTGCGCTTGGCGTCACAACTGTCCGGCTGGGTCATTGATATTATGACCGAGGCGGCGGAATCCGAACGCCGCACCGAAGAATTCAAGGTGCGCTCACAAATGTACGTGGAGGCCCTGGATGTAGACGAGGTCATCGCCCATCTTCTGGTCACCGAGGGTTTTTCCTCCGTCGAAGAAGTGGCTTTTGTTCCGGTCGAGGATTTGATCGACATTGAGGGCTTTGACGAAGAGATATCCGAAGAACTCCGTGAACGGGCGCGCGCCTTCCTTGCCTCAAAGGACGAAGATCTGGCAAAACGCCGCAAGGAACTGAAGGTCAGTGACGAATTGGCCGAGGTCGAAGGTGTGTCACCGGAATTATTGGTGGCGTTGGGCGAAAACGGCATCAAAACCCTTGATGACCTGGCTGATCTAGCCGGCGACGAACTGATAGAATTTGCGCCGCCTGGCACGCTTAAGGAAGCCGAGGCCAATGCCATCATTATGGCCGCCCGTGCGCACTGGTTCGAAGATGAAGAAACACCAGAGGACGCCCCAGGGGATGCCCCAGGGGATGCCCCAGGGGATGCCCCAGGGGATGCCCCAGGGGACGTCCCAGAGGACACTAAAGGAGAGGATGAAAAACCGGCATCCACGTAAAAAACGGGCGGGCAAGGCACCGAAGAAGGGCGACATTTCCCTTCGAAAATGCATTGTCAGCGGCCAAGCCCGTCCCCGCGACGAGATGATCCGCTTTGTTGCCGGCCCCTTGGGAGAGCTGGTTCCTGACCTGGATGAAAGCCTGCCGGGCCGGGGAATATGGTTGAGTGCGGCGCGCGATATGCTAAACACAGCCCTGGATAAGGATTTGTTCGCCAGGGCGGCGCGCCGGAAAGTGAAAATACCCGCCGATCTGGCGGATATGCTGGAAGGCCTGATGGTCAGGCGGGGGTTGAATTATTTGGGTCTGGCCCGACGTGCGGGCGGTGTCGTCGCCGGTTATGAAAAGACGGTGGCCTGGCTCGGCGAAGGAAAAGCCGGGGTTCTTTTACAGGCCCTGGACGGCGCCCCCGGGGGGCGTGAAAAGGTAAGGGCTTTGGCCGGGAATTTACCCACGGTGGATGTATTCACCGCCCGGGAACTGGGGCATGCATTGGGGCGGGATAATGCCGTCCATGTGATGGTGGCGGGCGGCCCGTTGGCCGAAAGCCTGATCCGGGAAGCCGGGCGCTTGATGGCGTTTCGGGGCCAAGGGCGTTGATATGTGGCGTTAATATGGAAAGTGGGGCGCGGATAAGCGCCCCGGAACAGGATCGTTGATTTAATGGCCGAGACCAAAGAGCAGAAAAAAGGCAAAAAGCTGGGGCTGTCGAGGCCCGGGACGCTGGAGCTTAAAAAGACGGTGGAAACCGGACAGGTCCGCCAGAGTTTTTCGCATGGCCGCTCCAAGATGGTCACGGTCGAGGTGCGAAAGAAGCGAACCTTCGCGCTCGATGCCGGCGGCAAAATGGCCGAAGTGACCGACGCGCCGGTCGAGGAAGAACAAGCCCCCGAGGAGGCCGCTCCCGAAGTCAGCAAACCGACGCCGGAAGCGCCACCTCTTTCCGGTGGGCGGACCCTCACCAATGAGGAAAAAGCCTCGCGCGCCCGCGCCCTGGAAGATGCCAAATTAAATAAAGGCGTAGCGACAGAGGCCGCTGCCAAGGCTGAAGCGGAAGCATCTAAATCCGCAAGCCAAGCCGAGGATGCCGGGGGCGCCCCTGCGCTTGACCCGGAAGAAGAAAAAAGGCGTCAAGATCAGGCGAAAGCCGCCGCCAAGGCGGCCGCCGCCAAGTTGGAAGCCCTGGATGGTGACGACGATGATGACGGCAAGGGGCGGAAAAAAATTCTTGGCCGCATCGAGTCCAAACGCCCGACGTCGACACGCCGGGGCGAACCCCGCAGGCGCGCCGGCAAATTGACCATCGCCGAGGCCCTTGGCGATAGTGAGGATAGGATTCGCAGCCTGGCGTCTATCAAGCGGGCGCGGGAAAAGGAAAAGCAAAAACAACAACAGCACCTTTCCGAGGGTAAAAAGATTATTCGCGACGTCGTTATCCCGGAAACCATTACCGTCCAGGAACTGGCCAACCGCATGGCCGAGCGCGCCGTTGATGTTATCAAGTCGCTGATGAACATGGGCGTCATGGCGACCATTACCCAGACCATCGATGCCGACACGGCGGAATTAATCGTTGCTGAATTCGGCCACAACCTGAAGCGCGTTTCGGCGGCGGATGTGGAATTGGGCCTCAAGGGCTCGGAAGACGAAGACGCGCACATGGTCACCCGCCCCCCCATCGTCACTGTCATGGGCCATGTCGATCACGGCAAAACGTCATTGCTGGATGCGCTTCGCGAAACCGATGTGGCGGCGGGGGAAACGGGTGGCATTACCCAGCATATCGGCGCCTATCAGGTGACGATGGAGTCTGGCGCGAGGATTTCCTTTATTGATACCCCCGGCCACGCGGCCTTTACCAAAATGCGCGCCCGTGGCGCCGACATCACCGATATCGTCGTGTTGTGCGTTGCCGCCGATGACGGCGTCATGCCGCAGACCATCGAAGCCATCCATCACGCCAAGGCGGCCGGCGTGCCGATCATCGTCGCCATCAACAAGATCGACAAACCGGGCGCCGACGCTTCCAAGATACGCACGGAACTGCTGCAACATGACCTGGTGGTTGAAGAAATGGGCGGCGAGGTTCTGACGGTCGAAGTCTCGGCGACGGAAAAAACCAACCTCGACAAGCTTGAGGAAATTATCCTCCTGCAGGCGGAACTTCTCGACCTTAGGGCCAATCCCGACCGCCCGGCGGAAGGGGTGATCATCGAAGCGAAAATGGAACAAGGCCGCGGTTCCGTAGCCACGGTCCTGGTCCAGCGCGGCACCCTCAAGATCGGGGATATTTTTGTTGCCGGCAGCGAATGGGGCCGGGTCCGCGCGATTACGGATGCCCACGGCACCGCCTTAAAAGAAGCCGGGCCGGCTGTTCCGGTCGAGGTTGTCGGGCTCAACGGCACGCCCCGGGCGGGCGATGATGTCTCCGTTGTCGAAAACGATTCTCGTGCCCGCGAGGTTGCAGAATTCCGCCAAGACCGGTCGCGTGACGAAAAAGCCGCCGCCGGTGCGCGTGGCACACTGGAGCAAATGTTCGAGAAGATGCAGGAAGAATCCAATCTTCAAATGCTGCCGGTGGTCATCAAGGCCGATGTTCACGGTTCCGTGGAAGCGATCATGGGCGCGCTTGATGATCTGGCGACGGACGAGGTCAAGGTGCAGGCCCTGCATACGGCAGTCGGCGGCATTAACGAATCCGATATTACGCTGGCCAACGCATCGAAGGCCTTGGTCATCGGCTTCAATGTCCGCGCTAACCCCCAGGCGCGTGAATTGGCGCACGCAGAAAACATTGAAATCCGCTATTACTCGGTCATTTACAATCTGATCGATGACCTGAAGGCGGCGCTGTCGGGAATGTTGTCGCCGGAATTGAGGGAACACCTGTTGGGCTATGCCGAAATTCGCGAAGTGTTCAATGTCTCCAAGGTCGGCAAGATCGCCGGCTGCATGGTGACCGAAGGCATGGTCCGGCGCGGCGCCAGGGTGCGGCTGATCCGCGACGATGTCGTCATCCACGAAGGCGAACTTAGCCAGTTAAAGCGCTTCAAGGACGACGCCAAGGAAGTCAAAGAAGCCACCGAATGCGGCATGGCCTTCGCCAAATACCAGGACATTCAAGCAGGCGACCGGGTTGAATGTTTCGAAGTCGAAGAAATCGCCCGGGAATTGTAGGCTGCTCCCGGTAAGGTTATATCGAGGAATCTCATGAAAAAAGGGGAATCCAAAGCCCCCAGCCAGCGTCAGCTCAAGGTTGGCGAGGAACTGCGTCATGCCCTGGCCTGGGTGTTGGAACGGGGCGATATCCGCGATCCTGACCTGGCCGGCGTGGCGGTGACGGTGACCGAAGTTCGCATCAGCCCCGACCTCCGGAACGCAACCGCCTTTGTCATGCCGCTTGGTGGCGGCGCGCTCGATACGGTCGTGGCGGCGCTTAATCGGGCGGCGCCCTTTATCCGCCGCCAGGTGGCGAAATCGGCGAAATTGAAATATATGCCCGGCTTTAATTTTGTCGCCGACAAGTCCTTCGATGCGGCCAGCCGTATTGATGATTTGCTGAAGGATCCGTCCGTAGCCAGAGACCTGGCGGTTGAGCACGATGAAGAAGGCGAGAGCGATGGCTCGTAAACGCCGGGGCGATCCGGTCCACGGCTGGATCATTATCGACAAGCCTTCGGGGCTCAGCTCCAACGCCGTCGTCGGGCGCGTTCGCCGGATCATGAACGCACAAAAAGTCGGCCACGCGGGGACCCTCGACCCCTTGGCGACGGGGGTCTTGCCGATGGCCCTGGGCGAAGCGACAAAAACCGTTTCCTATCTGATGGATAGCAAGAAGTCCTACCGCTTCACCCTGCGTTGGGGTGAAAAGCGCAGCACCGACGATTGTGAAGGCGCGGTTACGCAAACCAGCGACGCGCGCCCGACGGAGGAACAGATCATTGCCGCCCTGCCGGGTTTTATCGGTGATATCGACCAGGTGCCGCCGGCGTATTCAGCCATCAAGATCGATGGCAAGCGGGCCTATGAGCTGGCCCGTGCCGATAAGGACCCGCAAATGACGTCCCGCATCATCCATATTGCAGAATTCAGGCTGCTCGGAATCATCGATTCCGAGCGCGCGGAATTCGAGGTCGTGTCCGGCAAAGGCGCCTATATGCGCGCCTTGGCCCGCGATTTGGCGATTCGTTTGGGGACGCTGGGACACATAGAAACCTTGCGTAGAACAGCGGTCGGCCCTTTCCATGAAAAACAGGCGATTTCGCTGGATAAACTGGAAGTCTTGGGCCATAGTGCGCCGCCTTCGGAGCATTTGCTGCCCGTTGAGACCGTGCTGGACGACATCCCGGCCCTGGCCTTGACGGAAACGGAAGCCCGAAAGTTGAGCCAGGGTCAGGCTATTCCGGTGCTTCCGGTGGCCAACCGGTCTCCTCTCAAAAATATCAGTCAAGGTGACGTTGTTTGCGCCATGGCCGAGGGGAAGTTGGTGGCTTTGGCTAAAATAAAAGGAGGGGAAATTCGTCCCTTCCGTGTCATGAATTTTTAGAGATACTGGAGTACTCGATGTCGATAACCGCAGAGCGGAAGCAGGAACTCATCAAAGAGTTCGCTGTCAAAAAAGACGATACCGGTTCACCCGAGGTGCAGGTGGCGATCCTTACGGAACGCATTAACAACCTCACGGAACACTTGAAAATCCACAAGAAAGACCACCACTCGCGCCGTGGCCTGCTGATGATGGTGGGTCAACGCCGTCGACTGCTTGACTATGTCAAAACCAAAGCGGTCAAGCGCTACGAAGATCTGTTGAAAGTCCTGAAACTTCGCCGGTAAGGATGATCAGGCACTCGGGCCTGATCGTCGAATATGTTGGGGCGTTGCCGGGAAATCCCGCTGCGCCGTTAAAATTGTATGTATGTAGGATGATAGAACTTGATGTCCGTTCGTGATGAGAGAGCTTGATGTCCGTAGGTAAGAGAGAAAGTGAAAATGTTTAAAGAATCAAAAGTCGAAATTGAATGGGGTGGACGCACGCTGACCCTGGAGACGGGTAAAATCGCCCGTCAGGCCGACGGCGCCGTGATGGCGACGTATGGCGACACCAAGGTGCTGTGCACCGTTGTCGGCGAAGCCAACCCCCGCCCGGGACTGGATTTTTTTCCGCTGTCCGTGCATTACCAAGAAAAGGCATTCGCTGCGGGTAAAATTCCCGGCGGCTTTTTCAAACGCGAAGCGCGCCCGGCGGAAAAAGAAGTCCTCACATCCCGCCTCATCGACCGGCCGATCCGGCCGCTGTTTGCCAAGGGTTTCAGAAACGAAACCCAGGTTATCCTGACGGTACTGACGCATGATCTGGAAAATGATCCCGACATCGTCGCCTTGGTCGGCGCGTCTGCAGCCCTGACCATTTCCGGGCTGCCTTTCATGGGCCCCATCGGCGGCGCGCGGGTCGGCTATATTGCCGGTGAATACGTCCTCAACCCGCAATTGGATGAAATGCCGTCAACCGACCTCAATTTGATCGTCGCCGGCACCAGCGAAGGCGTGTTGATGGTCGAATCGGAAGCCTCCCAGCTGAGCGAAGAGGTCATGCTGGGCGCCGTCATGTTCGGCCACCAACATTATCAGCCGGTGATCAATGCGATCATTGAATTGGCCGAATCGTGCGCCAAGGAGCCCCGGGCCGTTCCCGGCGAGCCGGAAGGCAAGGCGGCATTGGCCGACCGGGTCAAGGCATCGGCGGAAAGCGATTTCCGCGCTGCCTATAAGGAAACCCAGAAAACCGTCCGTGTCGAAAAACTGGGCGCGGCCAAGTCCAAGGTCACCGAAGAACTGGAAGGCGACGACAGCCTCGACCAGGCGCTGGTATCTGACGTGCTTGGCGACATCATCAAGGGTGTGGAAAAAGACATCGTGCGCCAAGACATCTTGAAAACCGGCAACCGCATCGATGGCCGCGATACCAAGACCGTTCGCCCGATCTCTACGGAAGTCGGCATCCTGCCCCGGACGCATGGCTCGTCGCTGTTTACGCGCGGCGAAACCCAGGCTCTCGTCGTGACGACGCTGGGCACCGGACAGGACGAACAGATCATCGACGGTCTGGCCGAGGATTACCGCGAAAACTTCATGCTGCATTACAACTTCCCGCCCTATTCGGTGGGCGAAGCCGGTCGTTTCGGCTTTACCGGACGCCGCGAAGTCGGCCACGGCAAGTTGGCATGGCGGGCGATCCATCCGTTGCTGCCGTCGAAAGAAGACTTCCCCTATACCATCCGCGTGGTTTCCGAGATCACGGAATCCAACGGCTCTTCGTCCATGGCGTCTGTTTGTGGCGCCTCGATGGCGATGATGGATGCCGGCGTTCCCTTGGCGAAGCCGGTTGCCGGTATCGCCATGGGCCTGATTAAGGAAGGCGACGATTACGCCGTCCTGTCCGACATCCTGGGCGACGAAGATCACCTGGGCGACATGGACTTCAAGGTCGCCGGCACGGACGAAGGCATCACGGCCCTGCAGATGGACATCAAGATCACGTCCATCACCGAGGAGATCATGAAGGTCGCGCTTGCTCAAGCAAAGGATGGCCGGCTGCATATCCTGGGCGAAATGGCCAAGGGGCTGAATACGGCGCGCTCCGATGTCAGCGACAATGCGCCACGGATCACCATGATCAAGATCAACAAAGACAAGATCCGCGAAGTCATCGGACCGGGAGGCAAGATGATCCGTGAGATCTGTGAAGCCACGGGCGCCAAGATCGATCTCGATGACGACGGCACGGTCAAGGTTGCCGCCGTCGACCAGAAGGCAGCGGAAGCCGCCATCGAATGGATCCGCGGCATCACCGCCGAGCCTGAAGTCGGCGCTGTCTATACGGGCAAAGTGGTCAAAACCGTCGATTTCGGCGCCTTCGTCAACTTCATGGGCTCCAAGGACGGCCTGGTCCACATTTCCGAACTGGCACCTGAGCGGGTCGGCAAGACGACGGACATCGTCAACGTCGGCGATGAGGTCAAGGTCAAGCTGATCGGTGTTGACGACAGGGGCAAGGTCAAGTTGTCCCTCAAGGACGTTGACCAGGCAACCGGCGAAGACATTTCCGGCAAAAAATAAATAACCGGTCTGGTCCAAAGAACGAGAAAAGGCGGTCCCCCTGTATTTCAGAGGGGCCGCCTTTTTTTTAATCGACCTAGTGATTTCCCCTAGGGTGGGATATATAATTTAATCAGCATTTCAATTGCTTCTCAGATGGGCGTTGGGTTTTTGACAGACCAGAAAAATAGCTATTCCTATGAAGACCTGTTGGCCTGCGGCCATGGTCAGTTGTTCGGCCCCGGTAACGCCCAGTTGCCGTTGCCGCCGATGTTGATGTTTGATCGCATTACCAAAATCAACGCCACCGGCGGCAAGTACGGCAAGGGGGAAATCGTCGCCGAATTCGATATCAAGCCGGACCTGTGGTTTTTCGGCTGCCATTTTGAAGGCGACCCCGTGATGCCCGGTTGTCTGGGCCTGGATGCCCTTTGGCAACTGGTCGGGTTTTTCCTCGGCTGGTCCGGCGCGCCCGGTGCCGGGCGGGCGCTCGGCGTCGGTTCGGTCAAGTTCACCGAACAAGCGACCCCTGAGGCGACGTTGGTGTCGTATACTATTGATATCAAGCGGGTCATGAACCGGGGCATTACCTTGGGCATCGCCGACGGCGTCATGAAAGTCGACGGGCAAGACGCCTACGTTGCCGAAGGCCTCAAGGTGGTCTTGTATACCCCCGATGGAGAGGCTGAGAACGGATGAGACGCGTCGTCGTAACAGGCTTGGGAATCGTTTCGCCCATCGGCAACAATGTTGCCGAGGTCACCGACAGCTTGCGGGCCGGGCGTTCCGGCATTGTCTTTTGCGAGGATTATGCCGAACGCGGGTTCCGCTCGCACGTCTGCGGCGCCCCCAATATCGACATGGATGGAATGATCGACCGAAAATTGCGGCGCTTCATGGGCGACGGGGCGGCGTACAATTATGTCGCCATGCAAGAAGCCATTGATGATGCGGGCCTTGGCGATGCCGAGGTCACCAGCGAGCGCACCGGACTGGTCATGGGCTCGGGCGGCCCGTCGACGTCGGCGCTGGTCAACGCCGCCGATACGGCCCGCGACAAGGGCGCCAAGCGCGTCGGCCCTTATGCCGTGCCGAAGGCCATGTGTTCGACCAACTCGGCCAACCTGTCGACGGCGTTTCACATGCGCGGCCTTAGCTATTCCATCTCATCGGCCTGCTCGACCAGCGCCCATTGTATCGGCAATGGGGCGGAGTTGATCCAGTGGGGCAAGCAGGACATTGTGTTTGCCGGCGGCGGCGAGGAATTGCATTGGACGCTGACGGTGCTGTTCGACGCCATGGGTGCATTGTCGTCGAAATACAACGACACCCCGGAACGCGCGTCCAGGCCGTTTGATGTCGACCGGGATGGTTTTGTCATCGCCGCCGGCGCCGGGGTGGTGGTGCTCGAAGAACTGGAACACGCCCAGGCTCGGGGCGCCAAGATTTACGGTGAAGTCGTCGGCTACGGCGCGACGTCGGATGGCGTCGATATGGTGGCGCCCTCGGGCGAGGGGGCGATGCGCTGCATGCGTATGGCGACCCAGGGGCTCGGCAATACGACGGTCGATTATATCAACGCCCACGGCACCTCGACCCCGGCCGGCGACATGGCTGAACTCAAGGCGATCGGGGAAGTCTTCGACGCGCACCGCCCGAAAGTATCCTCGACCAAATCGCTGACCGGGCATTCGCAGGGCGCCACCGGCGCTCATGAGGCGATTTATTCGCTGATCATGCTCGACAATGATTTTATCGCCGCCTCGGCCAATGTCGATAATCTCGACCCGGAAGCGGGTGACGCCGATATCGTTACCGAGCGCCTCGACGATGCCGGGCTCAATTGCGTGCTGTCCAACAGTTTTGGTTTCGGCGGCACCAATGCCTCGCTGGTCTTTAAACGCCTGGATGGCTGAGCGTGGCTGATAAAGACAACGCCCCGGATCGCAAGCCCGCCCCCGCGACGACCCTGATGGCCGGCAAAAAAGGCCTCGTCATGGGCGTCGCCAATAATCGTTCCATCGCCTGGGGGATCGCCGATGTGCTTGCCCGCCACGGCGCCGAGCTGGCCTTTACCTATCAGGGCGAGACATTGGGCAAGCGGGTTCAGCCCCTGGCCGAAAGTGTCGGTTCGTCGATTGTGCTGCCCTGTGACGTCAAAGACGACGCCAGCATGGAGGCCGTGTTCCAGACCATCGGTGATCAATGGGGCCGCCTGGACTTTCTCGTTCACGCCATTGCCTATTCGGATAAAGATGAGCTCAAGGGAAAATACATCAACACCACGCGCGGCAATTTTTCCGCCACCATGGACGTGTCATGCTATTCATTTACGGCGCTGGCGCGCCTGGCGCAGCCGTTGATGACGGATGGCGGCAGCCTGTTGTCGATGACATTTTCCGGCGCTGATCGGGTGGTCCCCAATTACAACGTCATGGGCGTCGCCAAGGCGGCGCTGGAAGCCAGCATCAGGTACCTCGCCGCCGATCTGGGCCGGGATGGTATTCGCGTCAACGCCATTTCCGCCGGCCCCATGCGGACTCTCGCCGGCAGCGCCATTACCGGGGCCAAACATATTTACCGATGGACCGAAGAACATGCACCGCTTGGCCGCAACGCCTATCTGGACGATGTCGGCGGGGCGGCGCTTTATTTGTTGTCTGACCTGTCGGGCAGCGTCACCGGCGAAATCCACCACGTCGATTGCGGTTACAACATCGTCGGCATTCCCGCGCCCTGATCGATCTTTCGCTTAATGCCACGCCCAATTCCATAAAGTTCTTGTGGAATTTACTGGGCCCGTTATTACTTTTGTGTTATTAAAGTTATTGATTTACCATATTGATAGATATAGCAGGAAAACCTTAAGCTGGCCTTTCCCAGGTTAATGGCCATATTTAGGACATGGAAATGACAGAAACAAAAACGCCACGCCCCTTTACCCAGATTCTCGAACGCTTGCGGGCTGTCGGGCTTCGCCCG
>LFEN01000061.1 GCA_001510075.1 Alphaproteobacteria bacterium casp-alpha2 | reverse complement strand
TATATGATGGCTCTCTTTAAGCCAAATATCCCTCGGAAACCGTTGATAGGATTGGTGTTATGAAAAGAGTCGGGTACAGTGGGCACCGATACAGATTGATGGGCTTTTCAGAAAAGAAGCTGGCGTTATAAGAGGCTGATGATGGCGAAAACGATCCTGATCGTTGAAGACAACGACCTGAACATGAAGCTGTTTAACGATTTGCTGCAGGCCCATGGCTATGAAACCATGCAGACGATGGACGGTCGCGATGTCCTTGAAATGGTCGCCGAAAGACGGCCCGATCTGATTCTCATGGATATTCAACTGCCCGAGATTTCCGGCCTGGAAGTGACCAAAATGTTGAAGGCCGACGATGCCCTGAAGGATATTCCGGTCATTGCCGTGACCGCCTTTGCCATGAAAGGCGATGAAGAGAAAATCCGTGAAGGTGGTTGTGAGGGTTACATTGCGAAGCCTATATCGGTGCCGGCTTTCCTCGAAACGGTTGCCAAATTCCTGAACTGATGAAACCGCTGCTTCAAAAGCTGATCTAGGGTTCCGGATTATGTCGGCGCGTATCCTTATCGTCGATGACAATCCCGCCAGCGTCAAAATGCTGGAGGCTAAACTTTCGCGGGAATATTACGACGTCATCTCCGCCGACAAAGGGCGCGATGCCCTGAAGGCCGTTGCCGAGGACGCACCGGACGTTATCTTGCTGGATGTCATGATGCCGGGGATGGACGGTTTCGACGTTTGTCGCCAAATTAAGAAAAATCCCAAAACAACCCATATTCCTGTGATCATGATTACCGCGCTCGGCGGTCGCGACGACCGGGCGGCAGGGCTGCAGGCGGGGGCGGATGATTTTCTGACCAAGCCCGTCGATGATACGACGCTGTTTGCCCGGGTGCGCTCTCTGGTCCGCTTGAAACGAATGCTCGAACAATGGCGCTTGCGCGAAGAAACATCGGAAAAACTGGGTTTTCAGCCCGATGGCGTGGATATTATCGATAGCGGCACTGACGGCCATATTGTGCTTGTCGATGACAGCACCGTCCAGAAAGCCAATATTTCCGAAGCCCTATCCGCCGATAACGACCGCGTCAGCATCGTCGAGGATTATCAGGCATCGGGGCAGATCGCCGATCTGGACGGCGACGTCGTCGTTATCAGCCTGACCACCGATGTCGATGTCGCCATGCGTCTGGCGTCGCGGCTGCGTTCCATCGAGCAAACCCGCCAGGTGCCGATCCTGATGATCGGCGAAGCCGAAGACCTGGGCCATTTCATCAAGGCCCTGGAACTCGGCGTCAACGATTACCTGCTGCGGCCCATTGACGACCAGGAACTGATTGCCCGGGTGCGCACCCAGGTCCGCCGCAAACGCTATCAGGACCGCCTGCAGGCTAATTTCCTGCAGCACTTGTCCATGGCCCTGACGGATGGCCTGACGGGGCTGCATAACCGGCGCTACTTTTCCACCCACCTGGAATCGGTGATGAACCGGCTTAGGCAAGGCGGCGATCAGCCGGTCTCGCTGCTGATGATCGATATCGATCACTTCAAGGCGGTCAACGACACCTATGGCCATGCCGCGGGCGACAAGGTGCTGCACGAGGTGGCGCTGAGAATCTTGCGCAATATCCGGGGCTTTGATTTGGCAGCGCGCTATGGCGGCGAAGAATTTGTCGTCGTCATGCCCGATACGCCGATCGAAGTCGCGCTTGCCGTCGCCGATCGCTTGTGCGGAAAAATGGCCAGCGAACCCGTGGCCCTATCCGATTCCATGGACAAAATCACCGTGACCTTGAGCATCGGTGTGGCGATCAGCCATAAGGGCGTGAAAACGTCGGAGGATTTGTTGAAGGAAGCCGACGCGGCGATGTATGAAGCCAAGCGTCAAGGGCGCAACCAGGTCGTGCCGAAACCGGCCGCCGACGCGTGGGTTACGTCGGAAGTACTTCCAGGCTAATTTCTCTTAAAAAGGTTGGATTTATCCAAAGAGGATCAAGGGTGGCCTATTTGATCTTGGCTTCCTTGAACATGACGTGCTTGCGGACGACGGGGTCGTATTTCCGCATCGCCATCTTTTCCGTCAGGTTGCGGGGGTTCTTTTTGGTAACGTAATAGAACCCGGTTTCAGCGGAACTGACCAGCTTGATTAAAATGGAACTCGGTTTTGCCATCGTCTCTTTCTCACGTTTTGAGGCCTGATACTCTACGGCCAAGCAGTTGAGCGCGCACCATACAATTCGTTTCCCCGGTGTCAAGTCCGGGCAAGCCCGGGGGAAGGCGCCAGCCTCTAAAAACGGGCCTCGTGGGTTTCCGCCGTCAGGGTCAGGGCGCGGGTATATAGTGTCTGGTCGTTGATTAGTTGCCGGGCGACGCGCATATCGAAGTTGTCGGCCCGGCGTTGCGACGGGCAAGCCGTCCTCAGCCGGGTTTGCGTGCCTTTGTCCTGAAGCCCCGGTTTGCGCCAGGAATAAAACGTTTTTTCCGTTATCAAAGGTTCTTTCATGACCTTGCGGATAGCTGCCAGCACATCGCCCCCGACGCCCCCGGCGCCGGACGTGCAGATGGCCGGCAATATGCCGAGCCCGTGAAACATGTATCCCGACGGCGCCACCAGACGTGACCAGGTCAGGGTGATTTCGCCGTCGTTGGGAAGCCGGACAACGGTTTGCACGGACCCCTTGCCGAACGACGTGGTGCCGACAAGAACGGCGCGCTCACGGTCCTGCAGGGCGGCGGCGACGATTTCGGCTGCGGAAGCCGATTTCCCGTCGACCATGACGACCAGCGGCAGGCCTTGGGCGAGATCGCGCCCGGTGGCTTCGTAATTGTGAATGCTGTCCGCATGGCGGCCGCGCGTCGAGATGATCTTGCCCTGGGATAACAGCAAATCGGCGACCTTCACCGACTGTTTCAGCAACCCACCCGGATTGCCACGCAGATCAAGGACGATGCCCTTGATGGCATTGCCGTGGGTGAGCTGGGCGCGCCGCATTATTTTGGCCATGGAACGGGCCGTGTCTTGGTTGAAACTTCTCACCTTTAAAACGAGAATCCCGTCTGTGACCGTTTCCGTAACCGTGGTCGGAAAGATGTGGGCGCGTTCCAAAGCCATTTGCAACGGATCGAGAATTCCGACTCTCTCAATGCTCAGCTCGACTCGGGTTTGGGTGGGGCCGCGCAGCAAGCCGGAAATTTCGCGTCGGGTTAATCCCTTCAACTCGCGTCCGTCGCATCGGGTAATGCGGTCGCCTTTGCGCAACCCGGCAAGGGCAGCGGGGGTTTTCTCCATGACGCTGCTGATAACCGGAACCCCGTCGCGGATATTATAGCGGATACCAATGCCGCCGAACCCGTCGCGCTTGGCCCGGTTCTGTTTTGCTTCCCGGGCGCCGGCATAGCGGGAAAAAATATCCAGCCCCGAAAGGACGCCGTCAAAAACGGCTTCGTAGATGGCTTCGTTGCCGGCCGCCTTCATTTCCGCCGATTTGCCGCGCGCCGCCAGCGAAATGTCGGCCGTCAATTTTGCCCAACCCTTAACGTCGTCATCCCTGGGCGTCGACAACGTGGAGATTGTATTCCCGGCCACCAACAGCACGACATGCCCGTTCGTTTCATTGATCGTCAGGGCGGGGTCGATGGCGCCGAGGCCGCGCAGCCCTTCGAGGGCAATTTCTTTGACCGTGACTTTATCGATATATTTTTCGGTGACGCCCGTGTATCCGGCGGCAAAGACTTCGGCGGCCTGGATTTCGGAAAAGAATTTTGGATGTTGTTCTGAGATATCGCCCATCGGCGCGCAGGCGGAAACCAGCACCAAGACGGCTAGTCCCAAAAGACCGATGCGAGATTCCCGACGATATATCATGGGCCGGATTGTCCGATATTTTTTGGATTTCGTCACTAAGAGTTTGTAACTCGGCGGCGCAGAGAAAACCCCAATACTTTCAATTGGATGCGCTTCTATTTCTGGCGTGAGGCCCGTCGGCGGGCGGATTTAGAACGCCCGGTTTTGGCTTTTCCCTTGCCTTGTCGTGGCTTGCCGGTCCTGGCGCCTTTCCCCCCTTTGCCGGGGGCTTTCGGGGGTTTTCCGCCAGTGGATTTTTGCCGGGCGCCCACCGGTGCGCTGTCCAGCAGCTCGAAAATCATCCCGCCGGTAATGGGGTTGGCTTCGCGGAGCCGGATATCGACTTCGCTGCCGAGGCGAAATTCGCGACCATGCCTGCGTCCACGAAGGGTATGGCTGGCTTCGTCGTGGACGTAAAAATCATCGCCGAGGGTGCGTACCGGCACCAGCCCGTCGGCGCCGGTCTCATCGAGCGTGATGAACAATCCGAAACGGGTGACGCCGTTGATGCGGCCATGGAATTGGGCGCCGACGCGTTCGGAAAGATAGGCGGCCGTATAGCGATCCACCGAATCCCGCTCGGCACTGGCGGAACGCCGTTCAGTCATTAACAGATGCTCGCCAATTTCGGCGAAATCGCGGGGTTCCTGACCAAGTCCTTCACCGAGTCCCCCGGCCCCCAGCTTTCCGCCCTCGATCAGCGCCCGGTGCACCAACAAATCGGCATAACGCCGGATCGGCGAGGTGAAATGGCAATAACGCTGAAGCGCCAAGCCAAAATGGCCGATGTTTACGGGCCCGTATTCCGCCTTGGCCTGGCTTCTCAACACCATTTCGTTGACCATGGGGGCATGCGGCGTGGCGGCGGCTTTTTTCAGAATCTGGTTGAAGTTTTTCGGCATCATGACGCCGCCTCTGGCGAATTTGATGCCGACGCCTTCGAGAACAGTGTGCAGCGCCTCGATCTTTTCCGGGCTCGGCTCGTCATGCACCCGGTACATGCAGGGTTGCTGCATTTTTTCCAGGGTCAACGCGGCAGCGACATTGGCGAGGATCATGAATTCCTCGATCAGCTTGTGGGAATCGAGGCGTTGGCGCATTCCGATTTCGCTAACGCCGCCTTCCGTGTCGAGGACGATTTTGCGTTCCGGCATGTCGAGTTCGAGAACGCCTCGCTGGGCGCGGTTTTTCAACAACGCCTCATAGGCGCCATAAAGCGGCCCGATGGCCGTTTTCATCAGCGGTTTTGTGGTTTCGTCCGGCTCGCCATCCTCGGCCGCCTGGACTTGCTCATAGGTCAGTCTGGCGTGCGAGCGCATGACGGACCGTTTGAATTGATGGCGCAGCAATTCGCCGTCGGCGGTGATCCACAGATGCGCCACCATGCAGGGCCGGTCTTCGCCCGGCACCAACGAACACCAGCCGTTGGACAGCGCCTCGGGCAGCATCGGGATGACCCGGTCGGGAAAATAGGTCGAATTGCCGCGTTCATAGGCGCCTTGGTCCAGCGCGTCGCCGGGGCGCACGTACCAGGCGACATCGGCAATGGCGACCATCAGCCGCCAGCCGCCGGGGTTTTTGCTGTCCGGGTCCGCCTCGGCCCTGACGGCATCGTCGAAGTCGCGGGCATCGGCGCCGTCAATGGTGACAAGGGGGATGTCGCGGATATCGTCGCGCTGGCCCCCGTCTTGAAGTTCGATTGGTGCGGGTCCGGCCTTGGCGGCCTGTTGTTCCGCTTCAACCGTGAATCGCGTCGGCAGGTCGTAATCGGTAATGGCGATCATGGAAGGCGCGGCGGTACCCGCGCCGCCGTGCAAAACTTCGACGATGCGGGCCTGGGCCAAACCCAGCCTGCGGCCGCCCAAGGGCTCGGCGCGGACCAAATCGCCGGGCGCCGCATCCAGGGTGTCGCGGCGGTCGATGACAAATTCGCCGCGGCTGCGCCGGTCCGTGGGCCGGACCCGCAATTGCCCGCCGGTCGCTTCGAAAATGCCCAGCACCTGTTTAGGCGCGGCGGCAATAACGCGGATGGTGCTGGCTTCGAAGGCACCGTCCTCGACCGGGGTCAGGCGCGCCAGCACCCGCTCGCCGGGGCCGGGTTGGGGGCCGCGTCCCTTGCCGGGGGTCATGTAGATTTTAGGCGCCTCGCCTTTGCCGTCCCAATTCTGGGGCTTGGCCATCAACTCGCCGTCCATGTCCGGGCCGGTGATTTCGAGCACCGTTACCGGCGGCAGGGTGCCGGCTTTTTTGATTTTTTTGCCGTGATCCTTGTCGATGTCGCCGGCCAATTGCATTTCCCGCAGGACCTTTTTCAGGGTCATTTTCTGCTTCGTATCGAGCTTGAAGGCGCGGGCTATTTCCCGCTTGCCGGGGAGTTTGGATCTGGTCTGGATGAATTCCAGGATTTCTTCGCGGCTCGGGAAGGGAGATGCCTTGGCGGGTTTTTTTTGCTTGGTCAACGGTTCTATTCAGTCACGATAGGGCCAGGGAATTCAGGGGGGGTTTCTGTCTTGGTTTTTTTCGGTGACGCTTTTTTTTCCTTCGGCGCAGCCTTTTTCTTGGCCGCTTTCTTTTTAGGCGGGGCTTTTTTCTTGGCCCCTTTGCCGCCTTTGCCCGCTTTCGCCGCCAGCAATACCAGCGCGTCTTCCAGGGTCACGGTTTCCGGGTCGGTGCCTTTCGGCAACGTCGCCATGACCTTGCCATGCTGCACAAACGGACCCCAACGCCCGACTTTCTGGATCACCGGTTTTTTGTCGCCGGGGTGCTGGCCGAGTTCCTTGGGCGGCGCCTTGCGCGGCGCGTCGGCCAACAGCTCCACGGCCCTGTTGTGGCCGATGCTGAGCACGTCGTCATCGCCTTTCAACGACACATAGGTGCCGCCGACCTTGATGAAGGGACCGAACCGGCCGAGGCCCGCCGTAATCATGCCGTTGGTTTCGGGGTCGATGCCGACGTCGCGGGGCAGGCTCAACAAGGCCAATCCACGCGCCAGGTCAACCTCTGTCGGGTTCATGTCTTTGGGTACGGAAGAGCGCTTGGGCTTGATTTTTTTCTTGCCCTCCAGGGTTTCTTCGCCGCGTTGCACGTAAAACCCGTATGGCCCTTTGCGCAGCGTGATCATGTCGCCGCTGTCCGGGTCGAGGCCGAGTTCTTTCGGGCCGGCGGCGAGCAGCGCTTCGTCACCACCGTTGCCGTTGGTGACTTCCAGGGGCCGGGTAAAGCGGCAGTCCGGGTAATGGTTGCAGCCGATGAAGGCGCCGAATTTGCCGAGTTTCAGGTTTAGCCGTCCGTCGTCGCACGACGGGCATTTGCGCGGGTCAGACCCGTCGTCGCCGGGGCGGAAGAAATGCGGCCCGAGCAATTCGTCGAGCCGGTCCAGCACCTCGGTGATGCGCAAATCCTTGGTCTCGGCGACGGCGTTACTAAACGATTCCCAGAATTCGCGAAGTACTGTCTTCCAGTCAATGCGGCCGCCGGAAATATCATCCAGCTTGTCTTCCAGCTCGGCGGTGAAATCGTATTCCACATAGCGGTGGAAATAGCTGTCCAGGAACGCCGTCACCAAACGACCGCGGTCGATGGGCTCAAAGCGGCGTTTTTCGAGGCGCACGTAGTTGCGTTCCTGTAGCACGGAAATAATGCTGGCGTAGGTCGATGGCCGGCCGATGCCCAGTTCTTCGAGCTTTTTCACCAGGCTGGCTTCGGTGAAGCGCGGCGGCGGCTGGGTGAAGTGTTGATCGGGGGTGACCGCCGTTCGGTCCAGGGCCTGACCTTGCTCCATCTTGGGCAGAATTTTCTCGCCGTCGCCGTTTTCCGTATCGTCCTTGTCTTCGCGGTAGAGCTTGTAAAAGCCGGGGAAAACGACGGTCGAGCCGGTGGCCCGGAAAGTTACCTGTCCGTCGGTCGAGGCGATATCGGCGGCGACCTGATCGAGGACAGCGGATTCCATCTGGCTGGCGATGGTGCGGTTCCAGATCAACTGATACAGATTCCTCTGGTCGTCATCGAGAAAGCTTTCGACATCCTTGGGCCGGCGCATGAGGTCAGTCGGGCGGACGGCTTCGTGCGCTTCCTGGGCGTTCTTGGCCTTGGATTTGTAAACCCGCACTTCCGCCGGCACATAATCGTCGCCAAAATCACGAGCGATCAGCGTCCGGCAGCCGTTGATGGCATCATTGGAAATATACACACCATCGGTCCGCATATAGGTAATCAGCCCCACCGTTTCGCCGCCCAGCGAAATGCCTTCATACAATTTTTGCGCCACCTGCATGGTGCGTTTGGCGGTCATGCGCAGCTTGCGCGAGGCTTCTTGCTGTAGGGTCGACGTGGTGAACGGCGCCGCCGGGTTGCGACGCGCCTGCTTGCGTTCGATCTTGGCGACGGAGAAATCGCGGGCCATGGCGGCATCGACGGCGGCCCTGGCGGCGGCTTCGTCGGCTAAGTCCATCTTGCCCAGCTTGTCGCCATTCACATATGTCAGGTTGGCCTTGACCATATCGCCCGCCGGCGTTTTAAAGTCGCCGTCGACGGACCAGTATTCTTTGGCATCGAAATTCTCGATATCGGTTTCGCGTTCGCAGATCAATCGCAAGGCCACAGACTGTACCCGCCCCGCCGACTTGCTGCCCGGCAGCTTGCGCCACAACACCGGCGATAGCGTGAACCCGACCAGATAATCCAGCGCGCGCCTAGCCAGATAGGCTTCGATCAGTTCGATGTCGAGCTCGCGCGGGTGTTTGAAGGCTTCGAGGATGGCGGTCTTGGTAATTTCGTTGAAAACGACGCGCTTCACATCGACGCCGTCCAGCGCTTTTTGATCGTTGAGGATTTCGCGTACGTGCCAGGAAATGGCCTCGCCCTCGCGGTCCGGGTCAGTCGCCAGAAATAAATGATCGGCGCCTTTCAGGGCCTTGGCGATGTCCTTCATGTGCTTGGCGCCGCGGTCATCGATCTCCCAATCCATCTCGAAGTCGGCATCGGGACGCACGGATCCGTTTTTCGACGGCAAATCGCGCACGTGGCCAAAACTGGCGAGCACGGTGTAATCGGGGCCCAGGTACTTGTTGATGGTCTTGGCCTTGGCCGGGCTTTCGACGATGACGACGTTGGTCATGGATATCCGTTCGGCTGTTGTTGGCTGTAGTCGTTTCCTGGCCGTCGGGTTCCCAGATTGAAACGATTGACGGCTACTTAATAAGAGAAACCTGATTTCCTGGATGGCGTTCGAGACGACCCGCCAATTCCAGTTCCAGGAGCACCCAGGACACGACGGATGGGGACAATTGGCAAATTCGGATGACTTCGTCAACTAAAGACGGTGTCGGGCCTAAAACTTTTTCGATGCGCTGGCGTGCTTCCAGCAAGGCGCCGGGGTCCGGCGGGCCTTCTGAAGTTTCTTTAAAATCAATGGCATCGCGTTCTTTCAGCGTCGGCAAACGGGCCTCGTTTAAGACCTGAAAAATATCTTCCGCCGTTTCCGTCAAAATCGCGCCCTGGCGGATTAACTGGTTGGTGCCCTTGGCGCGGGGGTCGACGGCGGAACCGGGCACGGCGAAGACTTCGCGGCCCTGTTCCAACGCCATGCGGGCCGTGATCAAAGAACCGGACCGGGGGCTCGCCTCGACGACGACAACGCCCCGTGCTGTTCCCGAAATCAGCCGGTTGCGGCGCGGGAAATGCCGCGCCTTGGGCTGCGTGCCGCAGGCGATTTCCGAGATGATGACGCCTTGCTCTTTGATCTCATCGTACAGGTTCTGGTTTTGCTTCGGATAGACGACATCGATGCCGCCGCCCATCACGGCGACGGTGCCGGTGGCAAGTGCGCCGGAATGTGCCGCCGCGTCGATACCGCGCGCCATGCCCGATACCACCAGTAAGCCGCCTTGGCCGAGATCGCGGGCCAGGCGCTCGGCGAACCGGGTGCCGTTAAGCGATGCATTGCGCGCACCGACGACGCCAATGGCTTTTTTGCTCAACAGGTGCGCATTGCCGAGCACACTGATCAGTGGCGGCGCGTCCTCGATATGGCCCATCAGCGGCGGGTATTCGGCCTCGCCCCGGGCGATCATGATGGCGCCGATGGCGTCCAGCGCCGCCATTTCCTTTTCCGCCGCCGCCTTGGCGGCAACGCGCATCTTTCCCGCCCGCCCGCCTTTGCGCGCTAGATCGGGCAGGGCGGCTAAGGCTTCCCCCGCCGTGCCGAAGCGTTCCAACAGCTTATAAAACGTAATCGGCCCGACATTGTCCGAGCGGATCAGCCGCAACCAGTCGAGCCTTTCCGTGGCAGTCAATTTCCGGGCGCGTGGCTTGTTCATGACGGCAACCTGAATAAGTTCCTGTTATGTTCTAGTGCAAGTCGTGGTTGAAGCGCAAGGGGAAAAGAAAACGTGCTGAATTGCCGCTAAGTTTAACCCGTCACCCCCGTCTTCGTACTTCTCAGCAGCCACGCCGGCACCAGGGCAGCGATAAAGACTACGCAAATGACCAGGAAGGCGTCCTGGAAGCCGTTGGTCCAGGCTTGCGCCTGGATGACCGTTTGCAGGTATTCGAGCGCGCCGGATTGACGCACGGCTTCCGGGACGCCCGATTCCGATAACAATCGTTCGACCTTGTCCATCAATTCCGCGCTAAAGCTGTTGGACGTGGTTTGGGTCGCGGCCATGGCGTCGGCGTGAAAGGCGGTGCGCCGCTCAATCACCATGACCAATGCGTTGACGCCGAACGCGCCGCCCAGTTGGCGGGTGAAGTTATAGGCCCCGGCGCCCTGGTTGAGTTGTTCCATGGATATTGATTTCATGGCGACGGAACCCATGTTGGGCATCACCAAACCTAAGCCCAGCCTGGAGGCGATGGCGAACAGCGCCATCATGAAAAACGGCGTGTTGGTGTCGCTGTCGGCAAACAGAAAGGCGGCGAGGGCGAACACGGCGACGCCGACCATGATCGGGTATTGTTCCGGCACCAGATCGGCGAGCTTGCCGGAGAACGGGATCATCAATACCAGCAGTATCCCCGCCGGCAGCAGCACCAGCCCGGCATTGGTGGCCGAGAACCCCTGCACCGTCTGGGTAAAGACGGGGATGGCGTAATTGGACGCGAAGTTGCCGGCGCCGAAGACAAAGGCGATAACCATGGCGGCGGCAAAACGCGGGTTGAGGAAAAGCGTCAGGTCCAACAACGGCTGTGCGGACCTGGATTGTGCGAAGATGAACGCCGCCGTGGCCGTGAGGCCGATGGCGAACAGCCACAAAATGCCGTCCGATTCCCAACCCCAGCGCTGCCCATTGCCGACGCCGGCCATCAGGCAGACCAGCGCCATGGCCAGTAAGATAAACCCGGTCCAGTCAAAGGCCGGCAGGTGGCGGGAAAATTTCTTCGACGGCATCAACACGTTTCCCATGGCGAAGGCAATGGCGACCAGGGGTAGCGGGGCCAGAAAAATGTGCCGCCACGAGATGGCGTCAATCGTGAGGCCGCCGACCAGCGGGCCGAAGCTGGGCGCCAGCGTCACCCCCATACCGTAAAGCCCCATGGCGAAGCCGCGCCGGTCGGCCGGAAAGACGGTGATGATCGTGGTCATGACCAGCGGCTGGATCATGCCGGCGGACATGCCCTGCATGATGCGACCGACGATCAATACCTCGATGGTCGGGCTGAGGGAGCTGACCACCGCGCCCAGGGTGAAGAGCAGGAGCGTAAGATTGAAGGCGAGGCGTTGTCCGAAGGCGGAAACCATCCAGGTGTTCAGCAACTGGCTCGCCACCATGGTCGCCAGGAACGCCGTCGAGGCCCATTGCGCCAGATCCTGGCCGACGCCGAAGGCGCCCATGATCGACGGCACGGCGACGTTGACCATGGTCGCCGACAGGATCATGGCCATGGCGCCCAACAGCCCGCCAATCGTCACCAGCCATTTATAGGCCGGGCCGAAGCGGGCTATCTGTTGCTCAAGGGTTACCGAGGTCAATGTTGATTTCGACCATCATGCCCGGACGCAACAGGTCGTCTTTCTGCTCAATCGCAATACGCACCGGCAGACGCTGGGTGATTTTGGTGAAATTGCCGCTCGGGTTGGGGCTCGGCAGCAGGGCGAATTCGCTGGTCGTGGCATTGCCGACGCTCAACACCCGGCCTTCGAAGGCGGTATCAGGATAGGCATCAACGCTGATCTCTACCCGTTGGCCGATTTTGAGATGGCTGATCTGGGTTTCCTTGACGTTGGCCTCGATCCAGATGTTCTTGGGATCATGAACGATGGCTAGGCGTTGGCCGGGGGTTACATACTCGCCCGCCTTGACGAAGGTTTTATCGACGACCCCGTTAACGGGGCTGCGGATGGTGCGGTCGCCGAGGTCGAGTTTCTGGTGTTCGACCTTGGCCTGCAATTCGGTTTTGCGGTGATAGAGAATGCTGATGTCGCCGTCGAGAACGTCGAGCTGGGCGCGTTCGGCCTCGGCTTCGCCCAATTTGGCTTTCGCCGCCTGCAATGCGGCGACGGCAATGCGGTGTTCCCGGTCGATACGTTGTTCGGCATTTTCCGCCTGATCGAGTTGGCGCCGGGACGTGACCTTGCGCTCGTACAGCTTTTTGGCCCGCTGGAATTCTCTTTTCGCCAGTTTCAGTTGCGGCGCCAGCGACGATACGGTGACCTGGGCGGCGGCAAGCTGTGACTTCACTGACGAATACAGGCTCGCCGTCTGTTTATCGACAAGCCGTCGTTGGGCAGCCAGCCGTTCGCGTTGGGCCTCCATGGCGGACATCTGGGCTTGCATTTCCGCGACCAGCAATTCCGATTCGCGGGCGTCGATGGTCGCCAGCACGTTGCCTTTTTCGATGCGCCCGCCTTCGGTCACATCCATGGAGGTGACCCAGCCGGCGACGCGGCTGGATATCGTGATCAGATCGCCGTCGATGCGCGAATCATAGGTGTAGACAAAATTAATCCGCTGGTAGATTTCGTGGCCGGCAAAAACCAGCGCGATCAGGAGCACCGCCGCCGCCAATCCCCGTTTCACGGGCAAGGTACGTCCACGCCCCAGGGGGATCTGGCGCGCAGAGGAATGTTCCGCCGCCGTTTGAGGGTCGGCCTGGACTGTGGTTTTTTTGTCTTTTGATTCGGTGCCGTCGGGCATGGCCTGGGTCTTGCTCATGAAAAAATGGTGCGAAAACGGCTTGTTTCAGGGGGATGCCCCCTGCCACATCCGGATTGTATACATTCTAGCAAGGTTTTCCCGGCAAGGGAAATAACCCCTCTACTTGCCGCCGATCTTGGGTTCTTCGCCTTGGATCAGGCGCTCAATATTGGCGCGGTGGCGCCAAAAGGACAGCATCGCCAGAATGCCCGCCGCCATGGCCACCGGGTAGGATCCGATCCAGACGGCATAGAGCGGGGCGGCGAGCAGCGCTACCAGGGCCGCCAGCGATGAGAAGCGGAATACAACCGCCGCCAACAGCCAAGCGCCACAGGCGACAGCGCCGACGGGGAACAGCGACCCTAACAACACGCCCAGGGTCGTCGCCACGCCCTTGCCGCCCTTGAATTTCAGCCAGACAGGGAAATTATGGCCGACGACGGTGGCGATCCCGGCCAGTAGCCCGGCATCCATATTGGCAAAATACCCCCAGTTGCGACCGACGAGAAAGACCACCAACCAGCCCTTGCCGCCGTCCAAAATCAGCGTCAACAAAGCCAGTCCCTTGTTGCCGGTGCGCAAAACATTGGTGGCGCCGATGTTGCCCGACCCGATGGCGCGGATGTCGCCCAAGCCCGCAATGCGCGTCAGCACCAGGCCGAAGGGGATGGAACCGATCAGATAGCTGACCAGGACGATGGCCAGCAACATAAGGGATAATCCGTCGACGGGCCCGGACATTGTCTATTCCGCTTCGAATACGGTGCGACCGTCGACCACGGTCCTCAGCACCCGGCCCTGTACGGGCCTTGCGTCGAAGGGTGAATTCTTGGCCTTGCTGGTTAAATTATCGGCGTCGACTTTCCAGGCCGCATCCGCATCGAACAGCACCAGATCGGCGGG
>LFEN01000060.1 GCA_001510075.1 Alphaproteobacteria bacterium casp-alpha2 | reverse complement strand
AAACAAACTAAAACTTACGGATACCAAGCGCGAACGTAACGTTGATCCTGTCATGCGTCGGCGGGAAAAATTGCTGGAAAAACTGGGTGAACAGCGTGAAGCTGCTGCTCACGCTATCGAAGGTAAACCGTACCTGCCAACAAAGCAGGCGTGGGTTACCGACGATGACACTGGTGAGCGCAAGCTGATCGAAAAGTCCAAAAAAGTGCGTCAATGGTTTTGGGAAAGCGGGGGCGTTTGGTTCTTCCAAATCCGTTATGGTGCAAAGGGATTGGAGCTTGCAAAAGGCAAGCCGACTATCGAAGCAGGCGAGAAAACCAAATTGCTGGAAATCATTGATCTGTGCCTCAACGCCGTTAAAGACGGTGAGCTTGATGGCCAGCTAAACGAGATGGCGATAAAAACGCGATCCAAACTGCGGAAATCAAAAGCCGCTTAAAACAAAGCCATGTGCAGCATAATGCTGTACATGGTCCAATAGACCTCAGAATTCTGCCTGGATCACTATTTTAACATGCTACCTTACTGGCCAGAATGGGCAACCTAAAACGGCTGAAATCAGCCAATTTTAACGTCACAGAGCGGGTAAAACCTGATAGCAGGAGCTGATGCGCAAAATACGCACAGAATGCACTACAGAGTTGTTGCTGAGTAGAAATTGCAGTGCTAAAAGCCCGCTAGCGCCCCTTGTGGCAGTGGTAGACGCCAGCCTTGCGGTCATTGTGGCAGTCGAGAGCGTCTATACGCCTCGTCGGTACCGCATGAACTTGAAACATAGCTCCGGCTAAGCAGCTATCGACCCTGCATTAATTCTGATTGGGCATCTTCAAGCCAATAACGAACCTCTTCGTCAAATTCAGCTTTTTGCTCCGGCGTATGCGGTGGTGCCCCATGCTTCATCATCCAGTTTGCAAAGACATTCTCATAAACAAGTTTCCGATGTTCCTCAATTCCTTTTGCGAGCAATTTATCGACGTTCTTTTCAACGGAGGAGCGTTGCTTAAACCCAGCGAGTTCGTCGGCCATGACAGTTGGATCGGCATCTGAATAAAACCTGCTCAGCATCGCTACGCTGTTGCCCATTGATTTCTCCAGAACCTCAAATCGACCGCGTTTGTATTCCACCATAAACGTGGCGTAGGTGTGCCTGAATGAATAAGCAGATCTTTTCTGACCTTCATGGTCGTAACGCAGCCCCACATCACTGAGCATTCGATTGACCATCGAGCTCATATCTTTGAGTGCTGATCCATCTGGCATACAAAACACAAGATCGTCGGGTGAGGTTTGATTGGTAAGGTTTTTCAAACGACGCAGCGCTCCAGCGACAATTGGACGAGCTATACAAGTTCTCTTCTTGGTCTTTCCATCTTGCACGTAAACAGCGGTGTGGCGACCTTTGAAGTTCTCGTCAATGTTCTTCCATCGAAGCGTTAAGGGCTCAATGCCAGGACGTAATCCTGTGCCTAAAAGGAAGATCACATACTCCCTCAAAACTTGGCGTTTGAACTTGGTAACGAATGAACGGCTGCTTTGATGGTAATCACGGAGGAACCTACGAAGCTGAACGTATTCTTGAAGAGTAAAACCTGACCGACGTTTAACTTGCGCGCCCTTCTTCTTCATCGTCAATATAGGCAGATCATCTAAGGTCACGTATTTCTTGTTTCTGGCAATTTCGAAGATAGCTCGGAAAACAATGTTCTGTTTGTTCAAAGATGACTTTGAAAGGTCACGCCCCAGTAGCTCAGCCCGTTTAACCTCAATGCTGGCAATCAAATCGGATGTGACTTTGTTGATTGGTGTCGTGCCAATTACCGGGATGACCCAATTTTCAACGATACGACGAGAAGCATCATCAGACGTTTCTCTTCCGTCATCTCTTTTGGGACGCAGCGTTTTCAAATACAACAAAGCTACGTCTTCAACGGTCTTTGTTATGGAAACATTGTGGCCGTGCTTAGCTAAGAGTTTCTCAGCACTAAACTCTTCAAATGCAAACGCTTTTGCATCTTCTTCGTTTTCAAGTTCAATTTTGGTGGATTTTGCACGCCAGTCACCGTCAGGGTTTTTCCAACGCATGCGCCAGTAAGGGCTGTCTTTGACGGTCTCTAACCGTAATTTGTTTGGAATAACGTCAACTGACTTGGTCATCTGTCTACTCCAATAATGGAGATAAAAGATGGTGCCCCCCGCCGGAATCGAACCGGCACTCTGTTACCAGAACTGGATTTTGAGTCCAGCGCGTCTACCAGTTCCGCCAGAGGGGCATTTTCATCTTTTAACCTTCCAAAATACTATATACAAGACGCAAAAGGACCATACAAACATACAAAATTGTACAATAAGCTAAAGATAATTTAATTCAATCAAAACAATAAGTTAAATAGAAACACACTTAGTTTTGAATCCCGCGCGTCTACCAGTTCCGCCACAGGGGCTCCGTGGGTTGGTGCGGGGCACATCATAACCACCGGCTATTCGCCGTCAATACGGACGTATTTGTGTCCCAGTCCGGCGTTCCGCCGTCCTCGCCTCTTAGTTTGAAACCGGCTTCCTCACCTGCTACATACCGCCCCATGTTGCGACGCCTTTATGACTGGACCATGAACCTGGCCTCCCACCGTCGCGCGACGGCGGTGCTGGCGGGCGTGTCGTTCATTGAAAGCTCTGTGTTCCCGATCCCGCCGGACGTGATGTTGATCCCCATGGTGCTGGCCGACCGGGCAAAAGCCTTCCGTATCGCCTTCATCTGCACGGTGTCTTCGGTGCTCGGCGGTTTTTTGGGCTATGCCATCGGGGTGTTTTTGTTCGAGGAAATCGGTCGCCCGATGTTGGAATTATACGGCTATGGGCCGAAATTTGCCGTGTTTCAGGGTAAATACCATGACTGGGGTGCGTGGGCGGTGTTTTTCGCCGGCGTCACGCCGTTCCCCTATAAAGTCATCACCATTCTGTCGGGCCTGACGTCGCTGGATATTTTTATTTTTACCATCGCTTCCATCGGCGCCCGGGGATTACGGTTTTATATCGTCGCCGGGTTGCTGTGGCATTTCGGCGAGCCGATCCGGGAATTTATCGAGCGCCGGCTTGGGCTGCTGTTTACCATCTTCTGCATTTTGTTGATCGGCGGTTTTGTCGCCGTCAAGTTTTTGATCTAGGAACAGGGCATGGCCGACCCCGCCGCCAACCCCAGTATAGACTGGCCCCGCGTGGTGCCTTTGGGGATTCTTCTGGCATCCCTGGGGGCGCTCACCAGCGCCTATACGGCCCAGTACGGTTTCGATCTGGAACCCTGTATTTTGTGTCTTTATCAGCGCATCCCCTATGCGGTTGCCGGGGCGCTGGCACTATTGGCGTTGTTGACGCCCCGGCAACGCAAAGACGGCGCCATGGTGCTGATGGTCATTGCGGCGGGGGCGGCGTTTACCATCGACACCGGCATCGCCTTTTACCATGTCGGCGTTGAACAGCACTGGTGGGTGTCCGCGGCGGCGTGTGGGGTCGGTGGCGCGCCGGCGCCTGAAAACGTCGATCAACTTCGCCAGTTGCTAATGGCGGCAAAGCCGGTGAAGGCCTGCGACGAGATCGATTGGACCCTGTTCGGGCTATCCATGGCGACGTATAATGTGGCGGTGTCTTTTGCGCTGGCCGCCGGCTCGTTCTGGGGCGCGTCTAAAATCCGGAGGTCGCCTTGATGGCGAATAAAAAAACCAAAACGCGGCTGCCCGGCGACCCCAGCCGGGCGCAGATGATCGAACGTATGATCCGGGTCGATCAGGCCGGTGAATATGGCGCGGTGCGTATTTACGAAGGCCAGTTGAGCGTTTTGGGGCAAAGCAAAAGTGCTCCCGTGATCGAATATATGGCCGAACAGGAACGCCGCCATCTTTCCGCCTTCAACAAATTGATCCCCGAACACCGGGTGCGGCCGACGGCGCTGTTGCCGTTCTGGCATGTCGCCGGGTTTGCTTTGGGCGCGGGGACGGCGCTGTTGGGCGAGAAGGCGGCGCATGCCTGTACCGTCGCCGTCGAGGAAGTCATCGACGAACATTACGCCGATCAGGTCGCCAGCCTGGATGCTGACGGCGATGTCGTCACCGGGCAGGGGGGGCTTCGCGATACGCTTGAAGAATTCCGCCTGGAAGAGGTCGAGCACAAGGAAAAAGGCCTTGAGATGGGCGCTGAAGAAGCCCCCGGCTACGAGGTCCTGACCGGCGCTATCAAGGCAGGCTCGCGTCTGGCTATTTGGTTGTCGACGCGGGTTTAGAGCAAATCCCGAGCCGGTAGGCGACGACGTATTTGCGTGTAAAAGATCTATTTTTTCCGCTTCGTCGCCAGGCTGGTGACGACGCCCCTGAGGGTGCGGACTTCTTGTTCCGTCAATCCGGCGCGCTGAAACATGTTGCGCAGGTTGCGGACTTTTCCCGGGCGCATTTCAGTGACGTGGAAAAACCCCGCTTCGTCCAGTTCCCCTTCAAGATGCTCGAACAGGCCCTCAAGTTCGGCTTTTTCGGCGGGCCGGGTTGCCTTCGGCATGGCCAGTTCGCTTTCCGGCGTATCGTCGCTCAGGCGGAACCACTCGTGGCCGACGGCAAACACCGCCTGGGCCAGGTTGAGCGAACTGAACGCCGGGTTGACGGGGATCATGATCAGCGCGTCGGACAGCGACAGGTCGTCGTTTTTGAGGCCTTTGGCCTCGCGCCCGAAGAGGATGCCGGCCTTATTGTCCCCCTGGCCGCCCGCCCCGGTGAAATCCTGTATTTCCTTGGCAGCCCCCGTCGGTGTGATGACGCGGCACGTCATGTCGCGGGGCCGGGCCGTGGTCGCAAAAACGCGCTCCAGATCGGCGATGGCGTCTGACGTGGTATCGAAAACCACGGCATTTTTGATGACCGCGTCGGCGCCCGAGGCGGCGGCCAGGGCTTTGTCGCTGGGCCAGCCGTCACGCGGCTTGACCAGACGCAGTTCGAGCAGTCCGCAATTGAGCATGGCCCGGGCCGCCATGCCGATGTTTTCGCCCAGTTGCGGCTCGACCAGGATGATGACGGGGCCTGGTGTCGAGGAATAGGTTTTTGTGGTGTCGGTGCCGGCCATATCAGACGTGGCTGTCCGGCGCGCCGTCCCGGAACAACTTGTAGATAATGGAATCGCGCAGCGCGTTATAGGACGCATCAATGATGTTGCCCGATACGCCTACCGTCGACCAGTTTTCGCCGTTCTTGTCCGCCGACACGATCATCACCCGGGTAATGGCGCTGGTGCCGTCGGACGGCGTCAGGATGCGGACCTTGTAATCAATGAGCCTGAGGTCTTCCAGGTGCGGGTAAATGGGGGTCAAAACTTTTCTGAGCGCCGTGTCGAGCGCGCTCACCGGGCCGTTGCCTTCGGCGACCGTCATGTGTTCCGTGCCGCCGACGTCGAGCTTCACGGTGGCTTCCGAAGACGTGATCAACGCGCCTTTCGAATTCCAGTGCCGTTCGTCGAGGACCTTGAAGCTCGAGCAATGAAAATAATCCGGTACCGTGCCGAGCGCCCGGCGCGCCAACAGCTCGAAACTGGCCCCGGCCCCATCATAGGCGTAGCCCTTGTGTTCCATCTCCTTGACCGTCTCGACGAGGCGGGAAATCTTGTCGTCCTTGGGGTCGATGTCGATGCCGATTTCACGGAACCGGGCCAGGATATTGGATCGCCCCGACTGGTCGGAGACGACGATGTGGCGGCGGTTGCCGATTTTTTCCGGATCCAGGTGCTCGTAGGTGGCGGGGTCTTTTTCTACCGCCGCCGCATGGACGCCGCCCTTGTGGGCGAAGGCCGCCTCGCCGACATACGGCGCCCCTTGGTTGGGCGCCCGGTTGAGGCGTTCGTCGAGCATCCGGGACAGGTGCGTCAGCTTGGTCATGTCTTGCTCGCCGACGCCGGTCTCAAAACCCATCTTCAGCACCAGCGACGGGATCAGGGTGATGAGGTTGGCATTTCCGCAACGTTCGCCCAAGCCGTTGAGCGTTCCCTGGATTTGCCGCGCCCCGGCGCGCACGGCGGCCAGGCTGTTGGCGACGGCGTTGCCGGTGTCGTCGTGGCAGTGAATACCCAAGTGGGAGCCCGGAATGATTTCCGTGACCTCGCCGACGATGCGCTCGATCTCGTCGGGCAGGGTACCGCCGTTGGTGTCGCAGAGCACGATCCAGCGCGCCCCGGCCTCATAGGCCGCCTTCAGGCAATCAAGCGCAAAATCCCGGTTGGCCTTGTAGCCGTCGAAGAAATGCTCGGCGTCGAATAGGACTTCATCGGCCTTGGTTGTTGCGTGGCGGATAGAGTCGGCAATCATCGATATATTTTCTTCAAGCTCGACGCCCAAGGCGACTTCAGTCTGGAAATCCCAGGTCTTGCCGAAGATGCAGACGACTTTCGCCGGGCTCGAAAGCACGGCGGTCAGACCGGGGTCATTGTCGGCGCTGCGCCCGGCACGGCGTGTCATGCCAAAGGCCGTAAGTCTGGCGCGGTTGAGTTCAGGGGGTGCCGCGAAAAAGGCGTCATCGGTGGCATTGGCCCCGGGCCAGCCGCCTTCTATATAATCGATACCGATGTTGTCCAGTTCGCGCGCAATCAGCGACTTGTCGGCCGCATTGAAGTCGACGCCCTGGGTCTGCGCGCCGTCGCGCAGGGTCGAATCGTATAAGTAGACGCGTTTATCGCTCATCTCTGGGCCCGTTTTTTTCGTATGGAGGCCGGAGAATGACTAATTCAGAACCATTTCTCAAGGATTACCCTTAAATTTCCCAAAACCCCGGTTTTCTTAAAGTCTTGGCTCGGAAGTTATAAATTACTATGGTCAGGGAGAGCCAAATACTATTGTATGCGGCCCCTGAGTTGACCGAAAGACGGTCTGGAAAAAAACTTAGTCTCTTTTCGGCATGTGAAAATTATTATGACCGAGCACGCAAAAGCACCTGTGGACTCTGCCCCCGGCGAAGAGGCTACGCAAGCCATGCGCCGGAAGGTCGAAGGGTCGAACATCGACGCCACGACCCTGCTGGCGACGGATTACCTCAACCACTTCAACGAAATCGTCATGTTGATAGAGATGATTGCCGACATGCCGGAGATTCTGGACGACGTCAAGGCATGGCAACCCAAGGCCTATAAGGACCATTTCCGGGACAGCACCATCGCCGAAAAAGACCTGGCGATCGAGGCCTATGACTTTGTTCCCGCCATTTACCGCGAGCCGTTCGAGCAGACCATTGAGCAGATAAACGCCATGATCCCGTCTGCGGTCGAGCGGCTGGAAAAGAACCTGAGCAACGGTGAGATGGATATCCTGAAGGACAATGCCCAGACGTTGTCGCGGTTAATTCAACGCTTGATGGATACGGCGTCCGCCATCATCCACGGCAGTCACAAAACCATGGACCAATCGGAAATCGACAATTTATTGGGTTGATTCAACGAGCGGTCGGTTTTGCGTCAACAGCATGGAGAAATTTTCCACCGCCACCGGTTTCGAGAACAGGTATCCCTGACCGGTATGACAGCCGAGTTCGTGCAGGAAGCTGACCTGGTCGTTCGTTTCCACGCCTTCGGCAACGATGTGGAGATTGAGGTTTTTGGCCATGGAGGAAATGGCGCGGACGATGGCGACGGCGTTTTTGTCGTCGGGCAGGTGGGTGACAAAGGCGCGGTCGATTTTCAAAGTGTCCAGCGGAAAGCGGGTGAGATAACTGAGCGACGAATAGCCGGTGCCGAAATCATCGATGGAAACGGATGCGCCCAGTTTTTTTAACTGCTTCAGCGTGCGGATGGTTTCTTCCGGGTTTCGCACCAGGATGCTTTCCGTCAGCTCCAGGTCTAAAAGTGTCGCCGGCAGGCCCGTATCCGTGAGTATATTTTCTACGGTAGAAAGCAGGTCGCCTTGCAGGAACTGAAGGGCCGACAAATTGACGCTCACCTGCACCGGGTCGGCGCGCAGTTCCCTCCATTTTACCGCTTCCTCGCAGGCGGTGCGCAGCACCCATGCGCCGATGGGGACAATCAGCCCGGTTTCCTCGGCGATGGGGATGAATTCGTCCGGCGTTATCCGGCCCAGTTCCGGCGATTCCCAGCGCAGCAACGCTTCGGCGCCGGTAATCGTATGCGTGCCGAGATCGACCTTTGCCTGATAGGCGAGGGATAATTGGCCGTTTTCCAGCGCCCGGCGGAGCCCGGTGCCGATTTCGAGTCGGCGCTGTGCTTCCGCGCTCAGGCGTTCGGAGTAGAACTGGAAAGTGTCGCGCCCCTGTTTTTTGGCGTGAGAGGCAGCCGTGTCAACGTTGCGCATCAAATCGGCAATGCTGTCGGCGCTGTCCGGATAGAGCACGATACCGATGGAGCCGGTGGTGAAAATTTCCTTGCCCTCGATGGTAAAGGGTTCCGCCAGCAGCTTCAGGATTTCACCGGCTTTTTTCTCGGCTTCGGCCCGTCCTTCGATGTTATCGAGGATAATGGGAAATTCATCCCCGCTCATGTGCGCCACGGTGTCGTCTTCGGCGACGAATTCTTCGAGCCGGGCGCCGACGGCCTGCAACACCAGGTCGCCGGTAATATGGCCCATGGCGTCGTTGATGTTCTTGAATTGATCGAGATCGATAAACAGGACGGCGAATTTTCCGGCCCGCTCGTCGGCGCGGGTGACGGCTTCCTCCAGGCGTTCGTTGAACAGATTGCGGTTGGGCAGGCGGGTCAGCGGATCGCGCGTGGCCAGGTAGTTCAGGCGTTGTTCGTGTTCCTTGCGTTCGGTGATATCGCGAAGCGCGCCGATATAGATCAGGCGTTCGCCTTCCCGAAGCTCACCGACGTTGAATTCCACCGGGAAAATTGACCCATCCAGGCGCCGGCCTTCGACTTCTCCGTCGCCGTGCAGCAACCAGGGCATCTCATTGCTTTCCTTGTCGGCGACAAAGCTTTCGGGTTCGGGTGCCGGTGGCATTTCCATGAGGATGCGGATGTTTCGTCCCAACAATTCTCCCGAGCGGTAGCCGAAGGTTTTTTCCGCCGCAGGGTTGATCGTTCCGATGACGCCGCGGCGATCGAAGGTGACAATGCCGTCGACGACGGTGTCCATGATCTTGCGGATATGGTTTTCCCGGGCCGCCGCCGTTTTCAGCGCCCGGTTGCGTTCTGATACGTCGCGCGCCATCAACATCACCGCTGCCCCCTTTCCGGGTTCACCCTCCGTATAGGGCATGGCCGCAATTTCGACATCGACGGTGCGCCCGTCCGGGCGCTGAAACATCATCGGCACGCGTAATTTTTCGGCAATCAGGTCTTCCACCTTCTCGCCAAGGATGTCTCCAAAATCAGGGTGGACAAAATCGGAAAACGGTCGCCCGATGATGGATTCCGGCGGCCACGCGCCCAGCATATCGGCGCCGGCGGGGTTGATCATGGTGATGATATCGGCATGGCAAAGACAGATCATGTCGGGCGCCAGTTCGACCAGGTGGCGGAAGTCCTTTTCGCTTTTTTTCAGCCCCTCGAAACGGCGGAGATCGAGAAGATTGTTGATGATGTCGAGCATGTTGACCCCGGCCTTGCGGATGTCGCTGACATACCCCCGGTACTGGGGCTCGTGAATGGGCCCCAGCGTTTCGGTCTCCATCATGTCGGCGAAACCGATGATGGAGTTGAGAGGCGTGCGCAGGTCGTGGCTGAGGGTCTCCATCAGCACGCGGTTGGCGTTGCCGAGGTTTTCCAACTGTTCGAGCGCCTCTTCCAGGCGTTCGTTGTTTATGATGTCCGATTGGTTTTTTTCGTCCATCCCAGGCCGTTCCTGCATTTTACATTGCTTGGTGCGAGTGTAGCACAAACACCAAACACCGCCGGCGGATACGCCATCCCCCTGCCGATGTTGGCAGGAATTCTTGGCAACGGCGGACGAAAGTCAATAAAAACATAGGAAAACTGCGGCTTTCCCCTGTTAACCACCCGTACACCCTGAGGGTGCTAGTTTTGCCCGTTATGCCCGAGGAAATCATACTGCTGACCGGCGAGGTCGAAGGCCCGCACTTCCGCGCCATGCTGGAAAACAGCAATCCGGCGCTTAAGGTCGTGCACGCCGAAACCCTGGCGGCGCTGAAAGATGCCTGCGCTGTTCCACCGCCCGGCGGCGGGCTCAGGCGATTGATCGCCTTTTCCACGCACATTCTCGTACCCGGATATATTCTCGACGCTCTGGGCGCGCCCGCCTACAATTTTCATCCCGGCCCGCCGACCTATCCCGGCAGCCACGCCGCCAGCTTTGCCATTTATGAAGGCGCCGAGAAATTTGCCGCCACGGCGCACGTCATGGAGCACAAGGTCGATTGCGGCCCCATCGTCGCCGTCGAATGGTTCGCCATACCGGAAAAAGCCAAATTCATGGACCTGGAACTGAAGACCTATGAAGTGCTGCTGAGGGTGTTTTCCGGGCTGGCGCCGCATTTGGCGGGCGACGATACGCCCCTGCCGGTGCTGGATGTGCAATGGTCGGGACCGAAACGCACCAACGCCCAGTTCGACGCCATGAAGGAAATCGAGGCCGACATGGAGGAAGAGGAACTCAGGCTCAGGTTTAGGGCGTTTGGATAAAAAATTCACCACGAAGGCACAAAGTCATAAAAACTTCTTCGTGTTCTTAGTGCCTTTGTGGTTTAACTCCGCTTCCAGGTCGTGCCGTCGGCGCTGTCTTCAAGAACAATTCCATCTGCCGCCAGTTGATCGCGCATTTCATCGGAACGGTCGAAGTCTTTATTGGCGCGCGCTTCGTTGCGTTCTGCGATAAGAGCCTCGATGACGGCAGGGATGAGATCGCCTTCCTGTGTCTCGCCCTTGAACCAGTCTTCGGGGTCTTGTTGTAGTAGGCCGAGAACGTGCCCTGCTCCAAGCAAGTTGCCCTTAAATTTTGCTTTTTCATCGTCGGATGAAGCATTGTTTAAATCACTAGTGATGTCGTGCATGCGGGCAAGGGCCGCTGGAGTGTTTAAATCGTCTTCAAGTTCAATCAAAACCTCTTCGGGAAGTTTGGCGCTTCCTGGTTCAATGTCACCAGCAATTCTCAATGCAGTGTAAAAACGGTCTAACTCCCGCTTCGCCTCGGCGATGCCGTCCTTGGTGAAATCCAGCGGCTGGCGGTAGTGGGTCTTGAGCAGCGCCAGCCGGATCGCCTCGCCGGGGAATTCCTTCAGCAGGTCGTGGACGGTGTAGAAGTTACCGAGCGACTTCGACATCTTCTCGCCCTCGGCCATCAGGTAGCCGTTGTGCATCCAGTACTTGGCCATAAGGTCGGTGGAATGGGCGCAGCGACTCTGGGCTATTTCGTTCTCGTGGTGGGGGAAGATCAGGTCCTGACCGCCGCCGTGGATATCGAATTTCTCTCCCAGGTGTTTTTTGCTCATGGCCGAACATTCGAGATGCCAGCCGGGACGGCAGCGGCCCCACGGGGTGTCCCAGCCGGGAAGACCCGCTTCCGACGGCTTCCACAAAACGAAGTCGGCGTCGTCTTTCTTGTAGGGCGCGACCTCGACCCGGGCGCCGGCAATTATCTCGTCGCGGCTGTTGCCCGACAACTTGCCGTAGTCGTCCCATTCGGTAACGGAGAACAGGACATGGCCTTCCTTCTTATAAGCGTGCCCCTTGTCGATTAGGGTCTCGGTAAGGGCGATCATCTCTTTGATGTGCTGGGTGGCGCGGGGCTCTTCGTCCGGGGGCAGGGTGCCAAGCGCCGCCATGTCGGCGTGAAATATTTTCGTGGTGCGCTCGGTTATGGCGGCAATGTCCTCGCCGGTTTCCTGAGCCTTGGCGTTAATCTTGTCGTCAACGTCGGTGATGTTGCGAACGTACTTTACGTTGCCTTCGCCATAAATGTTTTTAAGCAACCGGTAGAGAACATCGAACACCACCACCGGGCGCGCATTGCCGATATGGGCCAAGTCATAGACTGTCGGCCCACACACATACATGCCCACTTTGCCTTCCTGCAAAGGCTTGAAGGCCTCTTTTTCGCGGCTCAGCGTATTGTGGATGCGTAAGGTCATGGGCTTATATGTTCCTTGGCTTATACCTTGCCGGTGAACCGGTTGGTCAAGGGATAGCGGCGGTCGCGGCCGAAGGCGCGGCGGGTGATTTTGACCCCCGGCGGCCCCTGGCGGCGTTTGTATTCGGCCCGATCAAGCATGTGCCAAACTTTTTCCGCTGTCTTGATGTCGTGGCCCCTCGCCGCAATATCGTCGAGGGACATTTCGTGCTCGATCAGGCATTGAAGGATAGCGTCCAGTTCGTCATAGGGCGGCAGCGTGTCCTGGTCGGTCTGGTCGGGCTTCAATTCGGCGCTCGGCGGCTTGGTGATGACGCGTTCGGGCATGACCGGCCCCCCTTGACCGATGGCTTCTCCATTTTCGTTGCGCCAGCGGCAAAGCTCGAACACCGTCGTTTTATAGACGTCTTTCAGCACCGAATAGCCGCCGCACATGTCGCCGTAGAGCGTCGCGTAGCCGACAGACATTTCCGACTTGTTGCCCGTCGACAGCACCATGTAGCCGAATTTATTCGACAGCGCCATCAACGTCATGCCGCGCGCCCGGGCCTGGATGTTTTCTTCGGTGGTGTCCGGGGCGTGGCCGGTGAAAATTTCCGCCAGCATATCGTCAAACGCGTCCATGGCCGGATTGATGGCAATGCTATCGAGCCTGCAGCCGAGCAGGCGGGCGATTTCTTCTGCGTCCTCGACGCTTTCATCCGACGTAAATGGCGACGGCATCATCACCAGATGCACCCGCTCAGGGCCCAGCGCATCGACGGCGACGGCGGCGGTTAAGGCGCTGTCGATGCCGCCCGACAACCCGATGAGGACGCCGGGAAAACCGTTCTTGCCGACGTAATCGCGAAGCCCCAGCACCATTGCCTGATAGATGGCTTCTTCTTCGGAAACGCTTGGCGGGATCGGGGTCTCATCGCAGGTCCAGGCATCTCCGTCACGCTTCCAAAAGGTGACGACCAAATCCTCTTTCCATGCTGCACCCTTGGCCTTGTATTTTTTATCGGCGCCCAAGACAAAAGACGCACCGTCGAACACCAACTCGTCCTGGCCGCCGATCAGGTTGACGTAGGCGAGCGGTAAATTTGTTTCCGCTGCCCTGGCCACCGCCAGGCTGAGCCGGTCGTCGGTCTTGTCGGTCTCAAACGGCGAGCCGTTGATGACGACGAGAATCTCGGCGCCCGATTCAACCAGACATTCGGCGACGTCGGGCGTCCACATGTCTTCGCAGATCATGACGCCCAACCGTACGCCCCGAAACGCCACCGGCCCCGGCAGCGGGCCCTGGCTGAAAATCCTTTTTTCGTCGAAGACGCCGTAATTGGGCAGCTCGTGCTTGAACCGCGTGGCGGTAATCTTGCCGCCGTCGAGCATTAAGGCGGCGTTGTATAATTTATCTTCGCCAAGCCAAGGCGCGCCGATCAACAACCCCGGTCCGCCATCATTCGTTGCCGCCGCCAGCGTTGCCACGGCCTTTTCGATCACACCCTGAAAGGCGCGCTTGAGCACCAGGTCTTCCGGCGGATAGCCGGACACGCAGAGCTCGCCGGTGACGACAAGCTCGGCGCCCAGCTTGGCGGCGTCGGCGCGGGCGCCCAGGATGCGCTCCACATTGCCGTCGATATCGCCGACGGTCGGGTTGATCTGCGCCAGGGCAATCGCCAGGGTATTGGCAGGGGTATCGGTCATGGCGTCAATATAGCCTAGTGAATGCCACTGGAAAACCACGACGAAAATCCATAGTCTAGGGCATGGCCCAGAAACCGAAACCGGATTCGAAACCAGATAGCGCAGGCGGCGTCGAGTTTTTCGCCCCGGTCACGTCCGGGTATGTGAAGACCAACGACGCCCCGCCCGCCGG
>LFEN01000059.1 GCA_001510075.1 Alphaproteobacteria bacterium casp-alpha2 | reverse complement strand
GGAGCGGTGAAACCGCGACGGGGACTTAAAAAACAAGAGGCGGGGAGCGGAACCGAAGGGGCCGCGACAGGGAAAAAAAGAGGCGTCTTCAGGCCCTGAGCGCTTCCAAGTCCCGGTATAACTCCAGCGCTTCCGGGTTGGCCAGGGCTTCGGCGTTTTTAACCTCGCGTCCGTGAACGATGTCGCGCACGGCCAGTTCGGTAATCTTGCCCGACTTTGTGCGCGGGATGTCGTCGACCTGGACAATGACGGCGGGCACATGGCGTGGCGTGCAGTTGGCGCGCACCTGTTTTTTGATCTCGTCGCTTAAACCCTCGTCCAGCGTCAACCCATCGCGGAGCACGACGAAAAGCACGATGCGCACGTCGTTGTCCCATTCCTGACCGATGACCAGCCCTTCGACGACCGTGTCGAGCTTTTCCACCTGGCGGTAGATTTCCGCCGTGCCGATGCGCACGCCGCCGGGGTTTAACGTCGCGTCGGAACGCCCGTAGATGATGTATCCACCGTGCTCCGTAACCTCCATATAATCGCCGTGGGTCCAGACGTTGGGGAAGCCTTCGAAATAGGCGGCGTGATAGCGCTTGCCATCATCATCATTCCAGAACCCGACCGGCATGGACGGAAACGCCTTGGTGCAGACCAACTCGCCCTTTTCGCCCTGGATGGAGTTTCCGTCACCGTCGAACACCTCGAGCGCCACGCCAAGGGCCGGCATCTGGATTTCGCCGCGCCAGACCGGCCTTGTCGGATCGCCGCCGCAAAACAGGCCCATGATGTCGGTGCCGCCGGAAAAAGATACCAGTTGGACGTCGGTTTTGATTTTCTCATAGACATAATCGAAGCCTTCCGGGGCCAGCGGCGAGCCGGTTGAACAAAACAGGCGCAAGCTTGAAAGGTCGTGGCTTTTGGCCGGCTCCGCATCGGCCTTGGACAAGGCATCGATGAATTTGGCCGAGGTGCCGAACAGGGTCATTTTCTCGGCGTCGGCGAAGTCGAACAACACCTCGGGGGCGGGATAAAACGGCGAGCCGTCGTACAGCAACAACGTCGCCCCGGTGGCCATCGCCGAGGCCAGCCAGTTCCACATCATCCAGCCGCAGGTGGTGAAGAAAAATACCCGGTCGCCTTCCCTGATATCGCAATGCAGGCGCTGTTCGGTGGCGTGCTTCAGCAAGGCGCCGCCCTGGGAATGGACAATGCATTTCGGCTTTCCCGTGGTCCCTGACGAAAACAGGATATACAGCGGATGGTCGAAGGGCAGCCCGGCGAAGTTTATATCACCCGGCTGAAACCCGCCGGTGAATTCGTCCAGCGATGTCATGCCCGGCGTATCCGGCAAATGTAAATTTTCGTCGCCGTAGGGGATGACAACGGTGGTTTGCAGTGACGGCAACCCGGCGCTGATTTCCGCGACTCTTTCCAGCAAGCCATGACGTTTGCCGTTATAAAAATAGCCGTCACAGGCAAAAAGCACCTTCGGCTCAATCTGTCCGAAACGATCAAGGACGCCTGCGACCCCGAAATCGGGCGAGCATGACGACCAGACGGCGCCAATGCTGGAAGCCGCCAGCATGGCGATGATGGCTTCCGGCATGTTGGGCAAGTACCCCGCCACCCGGTCCCCGGCGACGACCCCGGCCTGTTTCAACGCGGCGCTCAATATCGCCACCTTGTCATAGGTTTGGGCGAAGGTCAGGCGTCGCTTCACTTTGTCCTCGCCCCAAAACACCATGGCTTCGGCGTCACTGCGCCGGGTCAGCATGTTTTCAGCAAAATTCAGCTGTGCTTGGGGGAACCACCGGGCGCCGGGCATTTTGTCGCCGTCGACGAGGGCTTTTTCGCCCCACTTTTCAGCCTTGATACCGGCCTCGTCGATGACGGTTCGCCAGAATTTTTCGCGTTTCTCGACCGAGAACGCATGCAGCGCTTCGCTGTCGGCCAGTGTGACGTTCCAGCGTTCTTGGGCGGCGCGTCTGAACGACGTAATGTTGGCGCGTTCGATCTGTTCCGGCGTCGGTTGCCACAGTGGTTTGGGCATGGAATTTTTTCCGAAATATTTCCCTTGGGGGGCAGTATGAAACTGCCATCCCGCAGGCGCAACAAGAGACCGTCCTGAAAGGCGACTAAAAAGTGGGAAGGATGGTTGACCACGAAGGCACAAAGACCCGAAGACGAAAGTAGAAGAAAAAAAATTTCTGTTTTGTGTCTTTGTGCCTTAGTGGTGCATCTGAATTCTTACCCGGCGGCGGTCTCGTCCATAAAGCCGGCCAGTTCCAGGTCCAAGACGGTGACACCGTCTGAGTCGTGGGTCGTCAACGTCACGTCCACGGTGGAATAGACGTTGAACCATTCCGGGTGGTGGTTCATCTGTTCGGCCTTGTCGGCGACCCGCGTCATAAAGGCGAAGGCTTGTTTGAAATTTTCGAACTTGAAGGTTTTGTGGATGGCGCTGCGACCGTCGACGACGGCCCAGCCATCGAGCACATCAAGGCCGTCATTGAGTTCTTCGGGGACAAGTTTTTCAGCCATATTTTTATCACTCCATTTGATTGGTTGCACATGGGTGTGCTGATGACCCGGTTCAAGTAAGCTTCTGTCATGAGTGACGCACCGGACACTTTCGAAGACCTCGCCCACGCCGCCTTTGCCACCATCCCCGGCGAGCTGGCGGCGCACGTCACGGATGTCGTCATCCGCATCGAGGAATTCCCCGACGATGAAATTTGCCGCGATATGGGGCTGGGTAGCCCCTATGAGCTGTTAGGGCTTTATCACGGCCTTTCCCTGGATTTGAAAAGCGTTTCCCAAACGCCTGAAAACGTCGATATGATTTTCCTCTATCGCCGCCCCATATTGGCCTATTGCGAGGACACCGGCGAAGATGTGGCGCACGCCGTGCGCCACGTGCTGATCCACGAAATCGGCCATCATTTCGGATTTTCGGATGCCGATATGGAGCGGATTGAAGGGGAGGGTTGATTGCGGTGAATTTGCAAAGGCCGGGGATGGCGAACCGTCCCGCGCTTGCGCGGGCGTGATCAAGAATCAGGGGTTCGTTATCGGGCCGTTTTTTTGCGTTAGCGATCACGATTCGCATGGATGGGGAACCTAAGGCATTGTAATGTAAGGCCCCAAGTTCGTTTTGCTATAATATATCCAGATAAAATCTTAAATTTCGATTATAGAAACCCAGATTAAAGTAATGGCACGTAAGAAGATCGGCAGGAATCATCCGTGTCCTTGTGGCAGCGGTAAAAAATATAAAAAGTGTCACGGCAATGTTTCGACCGCCGGCCAGGCATCCGAAACTTTTTTGCCAAACGAAGAGTTTATCCGGAGGAAACTTCAGGAACATGAAATTAGTGAAAAGGAACGAACAGTTCAGCAGGGACTCGGGCGACCGATAATTTCCACTGAGTTAAATGGCTATCGGATTGTTGCCGTTGGATCAAAAATTCACTGGTCCAAGAATTGGCGGACGTTCCACGATTTTCTCATGGATTATATAAAGATAGTGCTCACCGGTGGGTGGGGTAACTCGGAACTTAAAAAGCCGATGGAAGAACGACACCCGATTATCCAGTGGTATGATATGGTCTGTGCACACCAGCGTGCGACGATCAAAAACCCTAGTGAAGTTGTTTCGGCAGGAATGACTGGAGCAGTGGCAGCGTATCTTGGCCTCGCCTATAACTTGTACCTTCTCGCCCATAATGTTGAGGTTCAGCGACGATTAATCGCACGTCTGAAAAATCCCGACGGCTTCCACGGAGCATATTATGAAACCTTTGTCGCCGCCGGGTTTATCAAGGCTGGTTTCGACATCGAGCTTGAGAACGAGGGTGACGGTAAGTCCACCCACTGTGAGTTCACTGCGATTCATCCATCGGGCCGTAGGTATTCGGTTGAAGCAAAGGCTCGACATGTGCCCGGCATTCTCGGCGTCAGAAATGGCCAGGGATCAAATGACAATAGCAACCTTCGTATTGGACGGCGTCTGCACAAAGCTTTATCAAAGCATGCTGACCATACTCGGATCGTATTCATTGATGTTAATGTTCCTGATAGCGTTACGGATGACGACGAAGTTGCATGGTTGTCGGAGGCGTTGAATAGCATTCGATCTGAAGAGGCCACCATGGTGACAGGTAGTGATCCGGCACCGGAAGCATATGTCTTCGTTACTAACCTTCCGTATCACCATAAGCCGGATAGTGGAGACTTCCGGGTCGCGGTTTTAGGCGAAGGCTTCAAGATTCCTGATTTCAAGATTGGTGCCGAATTTGCAAGTTTGAGAGACGCTGTAGAGTCTCGAGATCGTCATTCCGACATGTATGACTTAATCGAGTTCCTTCGGAATCAGCAAGTTCCTTCGACATTCACTGGAGAAATACCTGAGTACGAATTCGGGCAGATTAAGACGCCAAGGGTTAAGATTGGACAGAAATATTTAGTGCCCACTGAAGACGGAAGAGAGGTTCCTGGAATTTTGACCGATGCCTTGGTGTTTGAAGACGAGAAGATAATCTACGGCACTTATCACTTAGAAAATGATAAGGCGATTATCGCGACATGCCCAATTTCGGACGAAGAATTAGCTGCATTCCGGCAGCACCCTGATACGTTTTTTGGGGTATATAAGCCGCACAAGCGCGAAGCCAAAGATGCCTTGGAACTTTACGATTTTTTTTATGACACTTATCGACATTCTTCGAAGGAAAAGCTTCTGGAATTTATGGCTGAGGCTCCTGAAATTGATGAGTTGCGGAAACTATCGCAGGAGGAATTGGCCAAGCTTTTTTGTGAGCGAAGCGTGTACGGGGCCATGAAGGTGGCTTCGTAAGTCCGAGAGCCTAAACCATCCGGCAAACGTGGGAAAGATCGCGTTATAGCTCGATGTATACCTCTGGCGGATCATTCCCTAAAAGCGCCCCACGGGGTCTTCGGGTTTTGATGGTGGAGCCGATCGGGATCGAACCGACGACCTCCACGTTGCGAACGTGGCGCTCTCCCAACTGAGCTACGGCCCCTTTAAGGGTGGTCCATCAAACGCCGGGCATCTGTTTCCCCGGCGCGGCGGATATTGGGTTTGGCGGCTGGTTCTGTCAAGGGTTGCGGCAGGGGAGCCGTAAAGATAGCATCTGGCCTTCTCGAAGTATGGCAAATGAGATTGACCGATAATGTCTAATCCCTTCCTGTGGCTGGTGCTGACGGTAATCGACCTTTACATGTGGGTCGTCATCATCAGCGTCGTGTTGAGCTGGCTGGTCGCCTTCCAGGTGGTCAACATGTCGAACCGGTTCGTCTATATGGTCGGTGATTTCTGCAACCGGTTGACGGAACCGGCGCTCAACCGCATCCGCCGGTATTTGCCGAATTTCGGCAATATCGACCTGGCGCCGGTGGCGCTGATTATCCTTCTCGTCTTCCTGCAACGGCTGATCGTCTGGGGCTATCTCGAGCTTGGATAGGGGAAACCCTTTTCGCGATGCCACGGGCGGGGTTGATCTGATGGTCCGCCTGACGCCGAAAGCATCCCGAAACGCGCTCGGCCCGGTGGCGCAAGACGGCGATGGCAACGCCGTTCTCAAGGCGCAGGTCACGGCGGCACCCGAAGACGGCAAGGCGAATGCGGCGTTGATCAAGATGGTGGCGAAATCGTTAGGCTTGCCGAAAGGCGCAATCTCGTTAAAAAGGGGGCCTAAGGACCGCATGAAAACGCTTTTCATCGATATCGACGCTTCTGATACCGGCCCGGAAGAATTACTCAAACGACTTTCAGAGGAATTATGAGCCAAGCAAGCATCATCGACGGCAAGGCATTTGCCGCCCGTCTCAGAGAAAAAATTGCGACCAGCGTCGCCTTGTTGAAAAAAGATCACGGCCTGACCCCGGCGCTGGCCGTGGTGCTGGTCGGCGAGGATCCGGCGAGCCAGGTTTATGTCAACGCCAAGGGCAAGCAGACGGAAGAGGCGGGCATGGAATCAATCACCCATCGCTTGTCCCCCGATACGCCGGAACTCGAATTGCTGGAGTTGATCGAAAGTTTGAATAGCGACCCCAAGATCAACGGCATCCTGGTGCAACTTCCCCTGCCCGAGCAGATCGACGAGACTAAGGTCATCGACACCATCGACCCGGAAAAAGACGTCGACGGTTTTCACACCATCAACGTCGGGCGGTTGTGGGTCGGCCAAGTTGCGCCGGTGCCGTGCACGCCCTATGGCTGCCTGCTGATGTTAAAGGATACGATCGGTGATTTAACCGGCAAGCGGGCACTTGTTTTGGGGCGCTCCAACATCGTCGGCAAACCGATGGCGGCGTTGTTGCTGGCCGAGCACTGCACCGTCACCATCGCCCATTCGCGGACCAAAGATTTGCAGGCCCGCTGCCTTGAGGCCGATATCCTGGTTGCCGCCGTCGGCCGACCGCAAATGGTCCCCGGCGATTGGATCAAGCCGGGCGCCACCGTTATCGACGTCGGCATCAACCGCATCGACGCGCCGGAAAAAGGCGTCAATGAAGACGGCACGCCGAAGACGCGGCTGGTCGGCGACGTTAATTTCGACGAGGCGGTCAAGGTCGCCGGCGCCATCACCCCGGTACCGGGCGGCGTCGGGCCGATGACCATCGCCAATCTGCTGCGCAATACCGTCATTGCGGCGTGTCGACAAAACGGGCTCGACGACCCGGACCTGTAGGATGACCATGACCGTATTACCCGTGCCCTGCCCGCAATGCGGCGAGGCCCAGAACGTGATACCGGGCAACTTTGACCCCGAGGGCGAACCCTTCGGCCCGGTCAGTTGCATGGTCTGCGGGCGCGACTTCGTGCGCGAAGAGTTTCTGGCGGGGTTGAAGCAACGCCTTGTCGAAATGGAAAGCCCATCGTGAGCACTGATCTCGGTCACATCCGCAACTTTGCCATCGTCGCCCACATCGACCATGGCAAATCGACGCTGGCCGACCGGCTGATTCAGATGTGCGGGGGGCTGACGGACCGCGAGATGTCGGAGCAAGTGCTCGATTCCATGGACCTGGAGCGTGAGCGCGGCATCACCATCAAGGCGCAGACCGTGCGCCTCAGCTACAAGGCCGATGACGGCGAGACCTATCAGCTCAACCTCATGGATACCCCCGGGCATGTGGATTTTGCCTACGAAGTCAGCCGTTCGCTGGCGGCGTGCGAGGGCTCGTTGTTGCTGGTCGATGCGACCCAGGGCGTCGAGGCGCAGACGCTGGCCAATGCCTATCTTGCCATCGAGGCGGGCCATGAAATTGTCCCGGTGCTGAACAAGATCGATCTGTCGGCGTCCGAGCCGGAACGCATCAAAGAACAGATCAGGGAAGTCGTCGGGCTCGACACAGAGGGCGCGCTGGAAATCTCCGCCAAGTCCGGCCTCGGCGTCGAGACGGTGCTGGAAGCTTTGGTCCATTTACTGCCGCCGCCGACCGGCGATGCCGCCGCGCCGTTGGCGGCGCTGCTGGTGGATAGCTGGTACGATTCGTATTTGGGCGTCATGATTTTGGTCCGGGTCAAAGACGGGGTTCTGAAGAAGGGCGCAAAAATTCGCATGATGGCGTCGGGCGCGACCTATCAGATTGAGAAAGTCGGCTATTTCACGCCCAAGCCGGTCGATGTCAACGAGCTTGGCCCCGGCGAGGTCGGGTTCTTTACCGCCGCCATCAAGACCGTCGCCGATACCCGGGTCGGCGACACCATCACCGAAGACAAGCGCCCGGCAGACAAGGCACTGGCCGGGTTCAAGCCATCAGTGCCGGTGGTATTTTGCGGGCTTTTCCCGGTCGATAACGGCGAATACGAAGACCTGCGCGACAGTCTTTCCAAGCTGCACCTCAACGACGCCAGCTTTCATTACGAGATGGAAACATCGGCCGCCCTCGGCCTCGGGTACCGTTGCGGGTTTTTGGGGCTTTTACACCTTGAGATTATCCAGCAACGCCTGGAGCGCGAGTTCGATCTCGATTTGATCACCACCGCGCCCAGCGTCGTCTACCGCATCCACACCATTTCCGGCGAGGTGAAGGAAATGCATAATCCGGTCGATATGCCCGACCCGACTGGGATCGATTTTATCGAGGAACCCTGGATCAACGCCACCATCATCGTGCCGGACGAATATTTGGGCTCCGTGCTGACGTTATGCACCGATCGCCGTGGCGAGCAGACGGAACTGACCTACGTCGGCAGCCGCGCCATGCTGCGCTACCGATTGCCGCTGAACGAGGTAGTGATTGATTTTTACGACCGGCTGAAATCGGTATCGCGCGGCTATGCAAGCTTCGATTACGAACTGGATGATTACGTCGAAGGCAATCTGGTCAAGGTGTCGATCCTGGTCAATGCGGAAGTCGTGGACGCGCTTAGCTTCATCGTCCACGCCACCCACGCCGAGAAACGCGGCCGCGCCATTTGCGACAAGTTGAAGGATTTGATCCCGCGCCAGTTATTCAAGATCGCCATTCAGGCGGCCATCGGCGGCAAGATCATCGCGCGCTCCACCGTCAACGCCATGCGCAAGGACGTCACCGCCAAGTGCTACGGCGGCGACGTGTCGCGCAAACGCAAGCTTCTCGACAAGCAGAAGAAGGGCAAAAAGAAAATGCGCCAGTTCGGCAACGTGGAAATCCCGCAGAGTGCGTTTTTGGAAGCGTTAAAAACCGACGAATAGGCGCTAGCCTTCGTTCTTTTCGGGGGTGGTCTCTGCCGCCGGCGGATGCATATCGCCATCGGCATTAATCAAATCGTGGCCGCCATGATCAGGACGCCGGTCGTCATAACTCCCATCACCGTGACCGGCTTCTTCCGCTTCGCGGGCCAGACGGTCAAACAGCAAAAAAGATTCTTCCTGAAATTTAAGACCTTCGCGCACTTCATCGGACATTTCCCGGTTGGGCCGGCAGAACCAGGTCAGCCCGATGCCCGGCACCAGGAACAACAGCCATCCCGGCAGCGCCAGCACGGAGACGATTACCGGGTTCCAAAGGGCGGGGGAAATCCTTTCGACCCGGATTTGGGCGACGACGAGGCTTCCCGGTTTTGCCGCATACCAAAGGTCATAGGCGGAAACGAACAGGCCCTCATCGCCGGGCAGGGCGCGCGGGATGGATTCCGCCGCCCCCGCCGCGAAGGCCAAGATCAGAAACGCCCAGCCTAGATAAAACAAAATACGCATGGCGGCAGCTTACCCGCCTGAGGCCGCGCTGGCGACGGTGAAGGCGGCGATTTTGTCATGATCGAGGACTGGCCTATATCCGGCTGGCAGCACCAGGTCGCCGTTCTCGACTGCCAGCGGTTCTTCGAAAATACCGCCAACGGCGCGCAGAAACCCGTTCAGCTCACCGGCGTTGGTGATGGCGCTGGCCGCCACTAATGCTTCCATCCAGCACGACACGTCCGACGCCACGCCGTTGCCCAATACGGGTTCCATGCCGAGGCTGCGGATTTGCTCGAGCCCTTTCAACAGCTTTTCAACGCCGCCCATTTTAAAGAGTTTTAATTTGATGAATTTGGCACAGCCAAGATCGGCGGCGCGGATGATGTCGCCCGGCCCGAAAATAGATTCGTCCATCATCATCGGCAGGCGGGAAACTTTGGCGACGGCGTCGGCGGCATCCCAATCATCGGCGGCGCAGGGTTGTTCGAACAGCTCGATGCCTTCCGGGTCGGCCTCGGTGGCGAAGCGCGTGGCGGCGGAAATGTCGTAGCCCTGGTTGCCGTCGATGCGTAACATTGCGCGGCCATCGACGGCATCTTGAATGACAACAAGGCGAGCTAAGTCGGGTTCCACATCGAAACCTACTTTTACCTTGAGCGTGCCGTAGCCTTGTTCCAGCAGGCTTTCGATCTCACCGGGGATGGCGTCATGCTCCGTTTCGCTGACCGCGCCCAGCAACGGCACCCGGATTTCACTGTTGCCGGGCGCAATCAACGCAGCCCCTTGCAGCATCTCAATCGCCGCCGTCATGGCGGTGACGGCGAAGGCCTGCTGCTTGAATGACTTTTCCAGTTCGGCTTTGGCGGATTGCGCCTCAAGCCCGCATAGCGCTGATACATGATCGGTGCAAAACGCCCACGCACCATCGACAGACCCGCCGCCATAGGCTTCCAGCAAGGTCGCCTCGCCGAAGCCCCGGCGGCCGTCTTTGTCTTCGACCTCGACAATGATGGTGTCAAAATGCGTGACGTCGCCGAAGGCCAGGCGGTAGGGCTTTTTCAGCGGGATCGACAGCAAGTGCAGGTGCCAGCGCGACAGGGTCATCGGCGCATCCTATTTCAGGTGCCCGAGCCACGTCCACCACAGGTAATTCAACGGCAGCAACACGATCACCGTCAATATGGCCAGCGGCAGACAGACCTTGAGCCCGTCGATCAATGTCACGCTGCCGAGCCGGATGCCGACCAGCAAGGGCGCGCTTTGGTAGGGAAAAAACACCGTCGAGAAGCCGTTGACCATGACCATCAGGATCGACATCACCGGCAGCCCGGCGGCGGCGGCGACGTCATTGGCGAACGGCGCCAACACGACAATGGCGCCGGGCAGGGTCGCGAACAGGCTGATCATCATGCCGATGGCGGAAAACGCCCAATAGGTATTGGCCGGATGGCCGGGCCTGAATTCGTTCAGCGCCAACAGCCCGTCGGTGATCAGCGAACCGGCGCCGGAACTGGCGACGACGCTGCCGAGGGCGAGCACGGCGGCGACAAAAAACAGCGTCTGAAACCCCTTGGTCTGGCGAAAATCAACCGGCCGGACGACGCCCAGCCCCGGCATCACGCAGACGATGGCGGTGCCGATGGCGACCCAGCCCGGCGCGATGCCGTGGATAAAGTCCGTCGCCCAGATGCAAAGGGTGACGCCGACGATAACGGCAAGGCGTTTTCCTTCGACGCTGAGCGTCGGCGGCGGACCCGCTGATTGCCCCGGATTGGGAATCGGTTGGCGAAACAGGAAATGAATGATGGCGATCAGCAGCACGCCTTTCAGCGCCCCGCTAACCGGGAACTGCATCAACAGGTAAAACCCATAGGTGATCTTGAGGCCGTACAGGCTTTCCGCGACCCCGGCCAGCACCACGTTGGGCAGGTTGGCGGGCAGGATGGCGAGCGGAATGAAAAAACACGCAAACGTCGTCGCCAGCACCATGCCGGTACGGCCCTTGTCGCCGGATTTGAACCCCAACTGGTCGGCAAGCCCCAAGATGATGGGCATCAGAATAATTAGGCGCGCAATGGCGGCGGGGATCAAAAAAGCCAGCGCCACGGCGCCGATGACGATGCCGGTAATCAGTTGCAGGTAGGACTTGTTAAGCCGGCGCACGAAGGCGTGGGCGAGATAGCGCCCGAGACCGGTTCGGTCGGCGGAAACCCCGATGACCATGCCACCGGCGATCAACCAGAAGGCGCTGGATTTGAGGCCGGAAAAAATGACCTCGACCGGAGCGATCTGGAATACCAGCGCCAGGATGAAAAAGACGACAGAGGCATAATGCTCCGGCATGGCGCCGGTTGCCCACATGCCGACGGTGAAAACGGTCAACGCCAACGCCGGCATCACCGCCGGATCAATACTGTCCCCGGGGGCAACGGGTATTGGCAGCAACGCGACACCCGCCGCCGCCGCTACCAGAAAAACGAAGATCAGACGGCGAGCGCTCAAGGGCTATTCCGCTTGGCAGGAAAGGTGACTGAGGGGGCTCGAAGCCCCCTCAGTCACTCAATCTTATTTGATCGCGGATTGTATTGGCAGGCTCTTGTCCGCCGACCATTCAACCATGGAGCCATCGTAGAGTTTGGCTTTCTTGTTGCCGAGGATTTCACTGGACGCGAACCATCCCAGCGACGCCCAGTGGCCGGTGTTGCAGAAATTGATTTGATCGCCCGAGGTCGGAACGCCGGCCAGATCATAAAGTTTTTTGATTGTTTCCTTGTCGCGGAACTTGCCGCCACCGTTCTGGGTCAACCAGTTTTCCGGCACGTTTCTGGAATTGGGGACGGTCCCACTCCGTTTGGCCATGCCGTGCTTGTTAATGCCCAGATACTGGTTATTGGGGCGATTGTCGACGGTCACGCCACCGGATGTGGATGCCATGGCGATTTCCGTCTTGCTGGCCAACATGGCCTTTTGCAGGGTTCCCGTGAATGTCGCAGCGGCCCGCGTAATCTGGCCGCTTTCCAGCGGGTTCAGGGGTTTTTTGGTCTTTTTGTCGGTGGCGGAAAGGTACGCCTTCATGCCGCCGTCAAGAATGGACACGTTGTTGTGGCCGATGACCTTAAAGGTCCAGTAAATACGGGTCGCGGTGCCCATATCCAGGGCCTTGCTGCCGACCGGAATAACGACGACATGATCTGTGTTGCCGATGCCTAGGCCACCGATCAGTTTTTCCAGCTTTGCCACCGGCGGCAGTTGCCCGACCGTGCCGTTTTTATCTTTTACCCGCCAGCCGTCTTTCAGGTAATTGGTCCAAATGGCGCCGGGAATATGCGCCGCCAGGTATTCGGTTTTGGACTGCCCGCCCAACTTGCCACGCACGTCTAAAAACACGACGCCCGATTTACCGATATTCGCCTTTACCCAATCAACGTCGACCAGCGGCGTTGCTGCCGATGCGGCGCCGGCGAAGGCCAGAAAAATGGCGACCGCCATCAAGCTTGTGAATTTTCTCATGACTGTTTGCTCCCTGTTGAATTTTTCAGTGAGTAGCCTACCCATCACAAATGGGGTTTGTCACGTGGATTCCGATCGTTATTTAAGGAGCGCACCGGCGACTTCGGCGAAGCCCTTGCCGCCGCGCGACGGCGTGACATAGGCGGGCAGGGCGGAAAGTGTTTTTTCGAAATCCCGGATATTGGCGACACCGACGCCGTGGGGAAAAAAGCCGAACAGGGGCTCGTCGTTGGGGCTGTCACCGACAAAAACGATGGCGTCTTTATCGGCCACCATATCAATTTTGAAACATTCCTTCAGCATCCGCCTGGTCATCGACAGCTTGTCATAGTCGCCGAACCAGCCGTTGACGTGGATGGAGCTGACTTTGGCGGTGGCGCCGCCGGCTTCGAAGATATCGACGACGCGCGCGATGTCGTCGTCTGACAGGCGCGCCACATCTTCGCAATAATCGATAGCCAGATCGGCTTCCCGGTAAAGCTGATCAGAGGCCACGGCGGCGCCCGGCACGGCAGCCAGAATCTCATCGCGCAAGGCATCAAGGCGGTTTCGGTTTTCGGCCCTGACGCCATCGGGCGCATGGAATGTTTTGGTAAAGGCTTGTGCGCCGTGGTCGTAGCGGAAATAAAACGCGCCGTTCTCGCCGACGACACCGTCCACCGGCCACATGCGCGCGATATGGTCACACCATCCGGCGGGCCGCCCGGTGATCGGAAGCACCAAAAAACCGGCGCCCTGCAAGCGTTCCAGCGCGCCATAGGCATCGGCGGTCAAGTGACCGTCCGTGGTCAGGGTATCGTCGATATCACAGAGCACGGCTTTGATGTTGCGCCGGGCATCATCGGCAAATTGGTCAAGCGGCTTCATGATTTTTGCACTATATAGGTTTCGACGGCGGCGCGCGCGTCCGGTGTTATATGAAGCCCCGCTTTTGTTCGCCGCCATAAAATATCATCCGCCGTTTCGGCCCATTCATGCTTGATCAGGTAATCCACTTCGCATTGAAAAAGACCACCGCCGAAATCTTGTCCCAGGTCCTTGCCGTTGCCCAGAACTTCCGTAACTTTGCTGCCGTGACGGCGGCAAAGGGCGATGACATCGTCCGCATCAATGCCTGAATATTGTGATTTCATGGCGGCGGCGAAGGCGGCAAAATCAGCGCCGGGGATATCGCCGCCGGGCAGCGGTTCGCCAGCCGTCCAGGGATTAAGCATTTCAGGAAAAAAGGGTTTCAGCCTGTCCAGCGCCTGTTCCGCCAGCCGTCGATAGGTCGTGATCTTGCCGCCGAATACGGACAATAACGGCGCGCCGGAGGAATCCAGATCAAGAACGTAATCTCTGGTCACGGCGGAGGGATTGCCTGATTGATCGCCAAACAGGGGCCGGACGCCGGAAAAGGACCAAACCACATCATCAGCCAAAACGGTTTTTTCGAAGAACCCGTTGACGGCGGCGCACAGATAGGCGACCTCGTCAGCCGTCGGCACCGGCTC
>LFEN01000058.1 GCA_001510075.1 Alphaproteobacteria bacterium casp-alpha2 | reverse complement strand
CCTGATCACGTAAGCGGCATACATTATCGGGTCCCGGTTTTAAACCGGGACCCCGTTTTGTAAATTTTGATAAGCGTCCTTATCGCCGTTTTGATGTGATATGATACGCACTTATTGCTGTTCCTTTGCGATAACGAATTGACGATTTGGGTTTGTGATGACTGATATGAATACACCCACGAAGAGTGAAGTGCCGACAGGCTTGGCGATGACCATTCATCGGTGGAAAGGCCGCCTTAAAACGCCGACGCCTTACCTAATGGCTTTTGGAATAGTCCTTTGGATCGGAACCTATTATTTATTTGTTGAGGGGTGGGAACTCCCACGTTTTAATAAACTTCCGGGGCCTGTCGAGGTTATCACCGAGTGGCTGAATCCGGCCCCGGACTGGGGGATGTCGCTGTTCACGGCGGATTATTACAAGCATGTGATCATCAGTTGCCGGCGCATTCTGATCGCCTTCACGATCGCCACCTGCCTGGGCGTGCCACTGGGCTTGTTCATGGGTTGGTCCAAGAAATTCAAGGATTACAGCTTTCCTATTTTGGAAACGCTCAGGCCAATTCCCATCCTGGCCTGGGTGCCGCTGGCGATTCTCATGTTCTCGGGCTTTGAGACACCGGTCATCTTCTTGGCGACCTTGGCGTCGCTGTTTGTGACGACGTTGAACACGCTTCTGGGCGTTGACAGTATAGACGAGGAATATTTCCGCGCCGCCAAGTGCCTGGGCTCGAAACCGCACCACGTGTTCCGTTACATCGTCATCCCGGGGGCCATGCCATTCATCTTTACCGGCCTGCAGATTTCAGTCGGTGTTGCCTGGTTTTCTCTGGTCGCGGCGGAAATGGTCTCGGGTCAGTACGGCCTCGGCTATCTGATCATGGACTCGTACATGAACATCACCTACGTCACCATGGTTATTGGCATGCTGACCCTTGGTTTCGTCGGCTGGGTCACGTCCGCCATGGTCCGCTACGCGGGTAACCGGATGATGCAATGGCGGGTTCGCGCCCTAGCGTTGGAGGGCCGGTAGAATGGATGGACAAAATCAAACGGGTGCCAAGGGTGCTATCTCGATCCGCAATGTAACCAAGATTTACGATCCCGAAGGGGTCAACGTCATGGCGGTGGACGATTGTTCGCTGGAAATTGCGGCGGGCGAGGTTTGCATGGTCGTCGGGCCTTCCGGCTGCGGCAAGACCACCTTGCTCAATTCCATCGCCGGGTTTCACTCGATTACCAAGGGCGAGATTTTGCTGGATGGCGAGATGCTCTGTGGTCCTGGCAATCCAAAGGCCGAGCAAGGGGCCGACCGTATGGTCGTGTTCCAGCACGGTGCTTTGTTCCCATGGATGACCTTGGGCGATAACGTCGCCTACGGGCCCATCGTCCAGGAAACGATGACCAAGGCCGAAGCCAAGGAAAAAGCCGGCCACATGCTGGCCGAGGCGGGGCTCGGCGATGTTGCCGAGAAGTTTCCCGGCGAAGTATCGTCAGGCATGGCCCGGCGGGCGGAAATTGTCCGGGCTTTGATCAACGATCCGAAAGTCTTGTTGTTGGACGAGCCCTACCGCGCCATGGACGCGCTGACAAAATCGATCATGCATGAATCGCTGCTGGAAGTGTACGACCGGACGAGGGTGACGATTTTCTTCATCACCCATGATTTGGAAGAAGCGATCTTCTTAGGCGACCGGGTGATCGTCATGACCACCCGTCCGGCGCGCACGAAAAAAATCGTCAATGTCGATATTCCGCGGCCGCGCGATTACACGACCTTGACTTCGGAAAAGTTTCGCCAATTGGTCGAGGAAGCCAAGGATGCGGTCCATGAAGAAGCGATCAAGGCGTTTGAAGCCGGTGAGCGGGAGCTTGCTTAATCGGCTTTAAGTCCCCGGGCGACGCCTGGAAGTTGAATGCGGAATCAAGATAGAGAATAAAAAATGTCTGAAGCAGCACAAGATACCGGCACCGCCCATGGGTCCCATTCGAGCGGCGAGACAACAGCGCCAAAGAAACGCTCAAAGCTCAGCAAGGCTTTGACCAGCGACACGTTCTGGCGTGGCATTGTCTCACTCATCGGGTTCGTGGTGTTCTGGGAAGTTTGCTCGCAGATGAAAAATTGGACCGGGGTCGAGGTGCCTTGGATCGGTAAAGTGCCACCACCGACGGAAGTCGTTGCGGCCTGGTCCGAAATCTTCTGGTACAAAGGCTATTGGGAAAGTTGGTACCTCTCGACGGCACGTGTGTTCGCCGGGTTCCTCATGGCCATGATCGTGGGAATACCGTTTGGTCTCTGCTTGGCGGTCAATAAATATTTCTACGATATCTTCTTCCCGCCGTTTGAAATCCTGCGCCCGATCCCGCCGTTGGCCTGGGTTCCCGCATCCATCGTTTTCTGGCCGACGACAGAAATGTCCATCGCCTTCGTGACCTTCCTGGGTGCCTTTTTCACCATCGTCATCAACGTCTTGGGCGGAGCCAGGACCATTGATATCCGCTATCTGCGGGTCGCCCAATCCATGGGTGCGACACAATGGGATCTGTTTTGGAAAATTATCTTGCCGGGGACCTTGCCTTCGATTTTCACCGGTGCCGCCGTCGGCATGGGCATCACCTGGGAAGTCGTGCTTGCCGGTGAAATGCTTTCCGGCGGTGGTCAGCAGGGCGGTGGCGGCCTCGGGTTTTTCATCTGGAGTTCCTACATGGGCGGCACGGTGGCTCAGGTCATCGTCGGCATGATTTCCATCGGCATCGCCGGGTATCTCTCCAGTACCTTTATCCGCTATCTCGGCAGCATATCGATGCCGTGGCGGAAGCTGTTCTAGGGGGCGATGATGAATACAAATACCGCGATATCCGGAACCTCGGGCGACCGTTCTCAGGCGACGCTTGAACTCAAAAACGTCAATCGGGGCTTCGGCGATGATTGGTCCCGGGAAGAGATCATCACGGATTTCTCCCTCACCGTGCATCCAAACGAATTGACGGTGATTGTCGGACCGTCCGGTTGCGGAAAATCGACGCTGGTCAATCTTGTTGCCGGATTCGACAAGCCGGACAGCGGTGAGATTCTGCTCGACGACAAGCCCATCACCGGGCCTGGACATGACCGGATGGTGGTGTTCCAGGAAACCGCCCTGATGCCCTGGCAAACGACACGGGCAAACGTTGTTTTCGGGCCGAAGCTGCGCGGTGACCGGTCCAATGCGGACATTGAGGCCGAAGCAGACCAACTGTTGGACAAGGTTGGGTTATCTGATTTCAAGGACAAATACCCGATCCAACTGTCGGGCGGCATGCAGCGCCGCGCCGAATTGGCGAGGGCGATGATCAACCATCCGCTGGTGATGATCATGGACGAGCCGTTCCGCGGCCTGGACGCCATGTCGCGCGAACTGATGCAGGAATTCTTCGTCCGCCTGTTCGAGGAAAACCGGCGCACCAATCTATTTGTGACCTCGGAAATCGAGGAAGCCATTTTCCTGGCTGACCGTGTCGTCGTGCTGTCCAACCGACCAACGTCGGTGCGCCAGATCATTGATATCAAGCTTCCCCGGCCCAGGGATTTTCACATGCTCAGTTCCACGGAAGCCTATGAGTATAAGCGCGAAGCCATGGAGCTTCTGCACGAAGAGGCCCTCAAAAGCTTCAAGCGGAAGGGCGACCAAAGTGAGTTAGTCGAAGCCTTCGACAAACGTTCCGAATAGGACCGAACGGCTGACTTTAAGAATTCTGGGGTGTCCTTCATGGAATTTCTGGCGCCCTTATTACAACGAAAAATCATTATCGCCCTGGCGATCATCGGCGCCGTGATCGCCACCGCCGGAAACTTTTTGGCGAAAAAAGAGTCTCGGGTCGATCCCAAAGTCGCGCGGCTTATCCTGAAAACGGGTTACGCCATAACTTGGGCCAGCATCGCCTTATTCATCGCCGCCGGTTTCTTTGGCAAATGACCAATGGCCGACTTGTATTTGACTGGTCTGTCGAGCCATCAGCTATACTCAAACGACCATGATAGAAGCGAAAAACCTAACAAAACGATTTGGAACCCTCACCGCCGTCAATGACGTGTCGTTTTCTGTCGCTGTCGGGGACGTCGTTGGCTTCCTTGGTGCCAACGGCGCCGGAAAGTCGACGACGATGCGGTTGTTGACCGGTTTTTTTGATGCCGACGCGGGCAGCGTCCGGATAGGCGGCCATGATATGGCTACCGCCCGCCGAGAAGGCCAAGCCTGCTTGGGATACCTTCCGGAAGCAGCGGCAGGTTTTCCGAATTTGACCGTGCGGGAATTCCTGGCATTTTGCGGGGAAAGCCGAAATTTATTCGGACGCGAACTCCAGGCCGCAGTCGATGGGGTTTGTTCATTAATCGACCTTGAAGCCGCCCTCGACAAACCCATGAAATCACTTTCCAAAGGTTGGCGGCAACGCGCCTGGCTGGGGCAGGCGATTTTGCACGATCCGCCCGTCCTTATCCTTGACGAACCCACTGACGGGCTCGATCCCATTCAAAAGGAACAAGTGCGCGCTTTAATTCGTTCCGTAGCCTCGAAAAAGGCCATCATCCTGTCGACCCATATCCTTGAAGAGGCCGAAGAAATCTGCACCCGTGCCGTCATCATTGCCGACGGGCGTATTGTTGCCGACGACACGCCGGGCAACTTAGCCGATGACAAGGGGCGAATCGCGAACTCTTTCCGTCGCCTGGCCGGAACAGCGCCATGAGCGGAAAATTATTTACGGGCCAATTGTTTATGGGTGCCGGTGCCATATTCCGCCATGAACTGCGGTTGCTGCTGTTTGCCCCCTTGAGCAACCTTTTTCAACTTGGTTTTCTGGTTTCGTTGTCGGCCTGCATTTTCCTGATCGCCGATTTTTACGCCACCGACGAGGCTTCGGTCCGGCCCATGCTGACGTTCCTGCCGTGGGTGGCTTTGATCATGGTCCCCGCCCTGGCGATGCGGTCCTGGGTCGATGAACACAGCGACCGGGGCGTCGAATTGATGCTGACGCTGCCGGTCCGGCTAGGCGCGATCGTTGTTGGCAAGTTTCTGGCCGGGTATGTGGTTTTGCTGATCACGCTGGCGTTTACCTTGCCCCTGGCGGCAACGGTTTATTATCTGGGCGATCCCGATCCGGGTGTGATGGTCGCGGGCTATCTGGCTTCGGCTCTTTTGTTGGCAGTATATTACGCGGTTTCGTTGTTCGCCGCCGCCCTGGCGCGTGAACAGGTCGGCGCCTTCGTCATCAGTCTGGCATTACTCTTTGTGTTGCTGCTTTTGGGTTGGGATGTGTTCGGGCGACTGCTTCACGGCCAGGTGCCGCCCGAAACCGTCGAGGCACTTGCCCTTTATAGCCCCAACACCTGGCTTGTCCGGCTCGCTCGGGGCCTGATTGATTTCCCCGGGGTCTTTTATGCCGTCTGCGTAACGACACTCGCCCTTGCTGGCACCGGGGTGATCATCCGTTCGCGTTACCGGGGCTCGGCTGCCGGTGCGGCCAAAGTCTGGGCCAAGGTTTTGCTTGGCGTCGGCCTGTTGGGACTATTGATTCCCTTGTCAACCCGCGTCCCCGGCGGCCTGGATTTGACGGCGGAAAGTGAATTTACCCTTCACGGGGGCACCCTTGATGTGCTCGGCAAATTGCCGGCGGGCACCGAAATCACCCTTTATTGGAGCAAGCATGAACCCAGCGTTCCGGCCCAGATCAAATCCCACGCCCGGCGCGCCATAGATATTCTCGATACACTGGCCGCGCGCTCCGGCGGGCGATTGACGGTGCGGACCATCGACCCCTTGCCCGATACCGACGAGGAACTGAAAGCGCAGGGGTTCGGTATCAAACGCATTCCCATGTCGTCGGGGGATACTTTTTTCCTCGGCATGACGTTTCAGCATGGCAAGCGGAGCGGCAATATTCCTTACCTGGATATCCGCCGCGACCGGCTGCTCGAATACGACGTTGCCTTGGCCCTGAACGGGCTGACCCGCATCCGGACCCCGAAAATAGGCGTCATCAGTCCGCTTCTGCCGCCGGCGGCGGCGACCGGCAACCGGGAAGGCATGTCGTTCATGGCCGAGCTCAGGCGCGCTTATGACTTGGCCGTTATTCCTCATTTCAAGGATAAGCTTCCGGGCGGCCTGGATGTCCTGGTGCTGATCGATACGACCATTCTCAGGCGGGAAATGCTCTACGCCATCGATCAATTTGTCATGAACGGCGGGGGCTTGGTCGTCATGATGGACCCTTACCTTCGTTTTAACCGAGCCAGCAATGCCGTCAATCCGTCGCCTTCGGATGATATCAACGACATCTCCGATATCTTGCAAAAATACGGCGTTAAATACTTGGGCGAGGCTGTCGTCGGCGACGGTGAATTGGCTTCTGTGGTTGCCGAGCAACAGCAAGGACGAATGAGATTCCCGTTTTGGATGCGGGTTTCCAAGAAGGGCCTGTCGGAATCTCATCCGGCGACGGCGGACCTAAATGAAGTCTTCATGGTCGAGCCGGGGGCCTTGGAGATCATCGACAACGCGCGCGCTACGGCATTGATTGCGACGACGGGAAATAGCGGCATCCTGGCCAGGAAAAATTTTACCGGCAAGGCGCCCCGTGAACTGGCCCAGGCCTTCAAACCAGACGGCCAGCGTCGCGTCATCGCCGCAGCACTCAAGGGGCCGTTCGATAGCGCCTTTTCATCCCCACCCGAAGGGATCGGGGCAAGCGGGCAGCTAAAGCGTTCAACTGGGCCGGGGGCGCCGGTGTTCGTGATTGCCGACGTCGATTGGTTGTTCGATCCTTTTTCCCTGCAACAATCGAACGTCGGCGGGCAGGTGGTCGTGCGACCGCTAAATGACAACCTCGCTTTTCTGCTCAACATTATTGAATACGCCAGTGGCGATGCGGCGCTGATCGCCATACGCTCGCGCGGCAAGCTGCAACGACCGTTCACTCGTGTCGCTGATTTATTTCAAGCGGCGGAACAAAAATTCCGGGAGCGCGAAACGGCGTTGGTGCGGCGGGTTGCCGAGATAGAAGGCCGGATCGCCCGGTATTCAGAGACTGCCGGCTCGGTGAAAAAAGGCCACCTGCCTGATCAAATCAAAGCGGATTTGAAAAAATTCCGCATGGAGCTATTGCCCGCTCGCCGGGAGCTTCGCGCCCTGCGTCGACAAATAAGAAATGAGGTCGACAACCTGGGCCGCCGGTTGACCCTTATCAACCTCGTGGCGGGGCCGGCGTTGGTGGGGATTTGGGGGATGGGGGTCGCGGGTTGGCGCCGCCGCAGGCGCCGCGCAAATTAGGACATCGTCAAATCGCCCAAGCGGGCTTCCAGTTCGCCTGATTTTTTGAGTTCCTTGACGATATCAATCATCACCTTGGCCATCGGCATCATCGGCTCGCTGGGCGACCACACCAGGCCGACTTCCTGGCTGATCTCCGGCTCGATCAGATCCAAAGCCCTGACCCCCGGAAATTGCCCGGGCATGCGGATAAAATGCCTGGGAATAACGGTTACCAGTTCGGCAAACATGACATGAAAAATCAGGTTGAGGATAGAATCCGACGTGGTGACGCTGGGATCGGGCAATTTCCCCGCCTTGGTGAAGGCATCGTCGATAATTTTCCGCTCGTGCATGGATTTATCCAACAAGCACAACGGTAGCTCGGCGGCGTCCTTCCATGAAATGGCGTTCAATTTCCGGTATTCCTTGGTGTCCGGCACCAGAAGGCTCAGCCGTTCATTGTAGATCGGCATGGTATGCAGGTCGGATAATTCGGTTTCCTGGATATACGTAATGCCGACATCTAGCGAATAGTTGCTCAGACCCTGTTTGGTTTCCTCGATGCCGAGAAACTTGATATCGACCTCGACGCCGGGGTGCTTCACGGCCAGTAGGCGGCTGAACAGCGGCAGCACGGGGGAGCTGTTGGGCATCGCGCCCAGCCGGAGCTTGCCTTCGAAGTTTTCACGCATACCGGAAAGTTCGACCAGCATCGCATCGCGCTGCGAGATGACCCGCTCGGCCCACTTGATGACGCGCTTTCCTTCCTTGGTGAAGCCGAGGAACCGCCTGCCACGCAGGACAATGGGTACCCGAAGCGTCAGTTCAAGCTGCTTGATCCCGGTTGAAAGGCTGGGTTGGGATACGTTGCAGAAATTTGCCGCACGTCCGAAATGTTCCTCTTGCGCCAAGGCAACAAGGTACTGAAGTTGTCGAAAAAACATGTCTCCCCCGGAATCCCTGCTAGAAACCCTTTTGATAGGTGCGTTATTTCAATAGATGCATCCTACCTATTATTGATAAGAAAACTCTATCAATTTTTCATTTTGTTATCCAGACTTAATCAATAGGGCCCAATTCATTTGATTATGATCGACTTAACCTATGTCAAGCCGAGATACCTGTAAATCGTCTATTAATGAATTATCGGGAAAATGGAGAACCCGATCCAATTAGTCTTTGGAGGTTGAAATGACGGGTCTTAATGAGACGATCGAAAATCCAAAATGCGCCAATCGCAATATGAAACCCTGTGAGACACCTGGGTGCAGCGAAAGTTGCGCCTATGCCTACAGTTGCCATGAGGAACGCATGGGCCGAACGCCCGCCGCTTTCTGGCCCCTCATCGCGCTGGGGATCTTTGCAGTCATCGGGATTTTCGTTTGAACCGCCTTGCGGTCTTAAAGACGTAAGAGCGTTCTCACCGGGCGCTGGTGTTGTGGGTGGGGGCGCTTCCATTAGGCAAATCCGATTGTCTGTTTTGTTTTATCTATCAATGACTTAGGCCTTGTCGCCCTGAACGGGTTGGTAGTAAGCTTAGGCAAGGCTGTTGTCTGGGGTTTGAGTGCCTGCCCGGCTGTATCGGGCGGGATGATGACGGCTGTATGGTAAATTTTGGCTGTAATTTAGCTGTATCAGGGAGGACGCGACAATGGCAGAGGCGCCAAAAAAACGAACACGGGTTACTACACGCACACTCAACAAAAAAATGGCGAACGGCGAGCAGATCGTTCAAATGGCGATTTATGATTACCGTAGCGCCGTCATCGCCGACCGCCAGGATATCGACATCCTTTGTGTTTCCGACACCGGCGGGATGATTCTTTTCGGCCACAAAAGCACCGTCACCGTGAGCTTCGAAGAAGTGATGATGATGGCGCAGGCCATCGACCGCGGCAGCCAATACGGCATGCGCATGGTCGATATGCCTTATTGGAGCTTTCATGTGTCGCCGGAACAGGCGGTCGCCAACGCCGGTCGCTTTGTCCATGAAGCCAACGCCGAAGTCATGAAGTGCGAGGGCAACATTCACCACGCCCGCGCCATTGAAGCCATCATCAAGGCCGGTATTCCGGTGCAAGGCCACGTCGGCATCACGCCGATGCGCATGCCGCAACTGGGTGGCTTTTTCGCCCAGGGCAAGGATGCCGAAGGCGCCAGGCGTTTGGTTGAAGACGCCCAGGCATTCGTCGATGCCGGTTGCTTCTCGATCCTGTGCGAGGTGACGAGCCATGAGGTTTGCCAATACCTGGCCGAAACCCTGCCGGTTCCGGTCATCAGCTTGGGCGCCGGCAATCAAGGCGACGGCGTGCACATCATCACGTCCGACCTGTTCAAGCTTTGGGAAGAACACGTTCCCCGGCATTCCAAGGTCTACACCGACCTGATCCCGATCATGGAAGACGTTTTCATCCGTTATCGTGACGAAGTCCGCGAACACATCTATCCGGGGCCGGAACACACCATCTATATGAATGACGATGAACTCGAAAAATTCGCCAAGTCCATGAAATGGGACAGCAAGCTCGCGGAATTGGACAAGAAAAAAAGCGGGAAGGGAAAAAAATAACCCCGACCGTTTGGCTTAAGGGAACCGGGGGCTATCAGTTACGGTGCCCCCGTTTTCTTTCCAAGGTTTTGAATGATTTTTTATGGGGGGAGACAACGATATGGCTAAGCCGAAAGTACTGCTTTTTGATACGTGGGGAACCTTGGTCGATAATTACTCCATCGCCGATGTTATCGAACAATACGTTTTTGAATCCCATATCGCCCAACAAGTCTCCGAAGACTGGCGCTTCCAGCACAAGTGGGCGATGTTCCATTTGACCCTCAGTGACAATTTTGTTCCCCATCCGGGCCTCAACGAGGCCTGTCTGCGCTGGGCGCTTGATTTTAACAACGTCAAGCTGACGGATGCCGAGATCAAGGACATCAACAGCCAATACCACAAGCTTCGGGCCTATCCGGATGTCGTCGGTGCGTTGAAAGACCTGAAGGGCATGGGCTTGACCATCAAGATCGTCGCCAACCCGACGAAAAAGATGATCGAGGACCACAGTAAATTTGCCGGCACCTACGAATACATTGACGAGATCATCAGTTCCGGCGAAGAGGCCCATGCCTTCAAGCCGTCGCCCAAGGTCTACCAATTGGGGATTGAGCGCGCCGGCTGCGAAAAGGACGAAATCCTTTGGGTTACCGGCCACCAGTGGGAAGCCTTCGGCGCCGTCCGCCAGGGCCTGAGGGTTGCCTGGACCAACCGCGCCCAACAGCCGGTGCTGCCCATCGGTATTGACCCGACCTATACGACCAAAAACCTTCAGGAATTGGCGGATATTCTGGCCAAGGAATGATCGAAAGGGGTGTTTTAGCGAACGGTCGGGGTCAGACTTGCCCGGTGCGCCATATAGACCCCCCCCAGCACCACCAGGATGCCGACGAACTGCAGCCCACTGAGCGATTCCGACAGCAGCGCCCAGGCAAAAATCGCCGAGCTCACCGGCGCCAGCAACAGGACCACTGCCGCATATCCCGTGCTCAGGTGTGCCATACCCCAAACGATAAAACCCTGGCCACAGGCTTGCGATATGACGCCGAGCCCGATCACCAGGAGCCAACCCTGAAGGGAGCCCGGGATCAACCCTTGGCCGGTGATCAGCGCCACCGCCAGCAGCGGCAGGCAGGCGATGGCGCACGTCCATGTATTGATGACGGCGCTCGATGTCCGCGCCCTGAGCCGGCTTGCCGTCAGGATATAGCCGGCATAGAAAACCCCGGCGGCAATGCCGAGCCCGTCGCCAAGCAGCCTCGCGCCACCAAATTGCGCGCTCTCGCCCAGCATCAGGGCAGCTCCGGCCATGGCCGTTGCGGCGCCGATGAGAAACCGCGCGCTGGCCCGTTCGCCGAACAAAAGCCACGCTCCAAAAACGACGTAAAGAGGCTGGGCGTTAAGGAACAGGATCGCATTGGCGGCAGAGGTCAGCCGGATCGACCAATGCAGGGCCGTCAGATCGGCGGCGAAAAACAGCCCGCACAAGACCAAAAGCCAGCGATCGTGTACCGGTCGGTGGAAATCGGAAACCGACGTCTGGGGGGGACTTTTGCCCCTGGTTTCCTGGAACAGCCACGCCCCCATAAACGGCAGAGCCCACAACATGCGATGAAAGGCAGACCCCGCTGGCTCCAGGTCGCTGAGGCGGACAAAAACCGGGTTTAGGGCCGTCGCCGCGGTGCCTAGAACGAGCGCCGCCACGGCCCACCGGCGGAGTGAAGTTCCGGGGTTTCCTCTCTCGCCTCCGCTAATTTCCCCGTTTTTGGCCATTTCCCCCGCCTTTAGACCGTCTCCGACGATAAACCATAGCCCGAAAGGCGGAAATGTATGCGATTGAAATAATATTGGCGAACGGAAAAATGATTAAAAATAACTATCACATGATTAGAAAAACCCTACCTAAAGCAGCCCTATCACATCATTAGAAAAAACGAATTTACACTCTTCTTAATAAGAATGATGATCATTCGCTGCCCGTAAAAACCCGATGTTTAAAAGTGGTTTGCAGGACGGCAAAAACTAGGGGGACTTAGCAAAATCAAAAAAACAAGGAAGAGGTGTCTTTGCCCGGGCAAGACGTTCCCCGCCCGGCAGCGCCTCGATAACGAGGAAGCTTCTACACTGGAGGACACCAAGATATGAGTAATAAAACGGATTAGACGGGTATGACGCTAAAACCCGTCGCATGAAAGAAGGCTCTAGGCCTGATTTTTTTGCGACTTTTTGAGACAAGGATAACTTTGTTAAAAAGGAGGCATAGGAAATGTCACGAAAAACCAAATTATCTCAATACGATAAAAACATGATCGATGTGTTGGCCGAACCGACACGCGAAGAGGCGTCGGCGCTGTTGAAGCATAAAACCTACGCCAAGGAAGAGCGCCTGTACGAAGACATGTCCGAGCTCGGCCGCGGCCGGCGCCGGTTCATGTCGGGCATCGCAGCCGCCGGCGCGGCTGCTGCTGCGGCGGGTACATTGGGCTCGGCTTCGGCCAAGGCCGAAAAGCTTTCCGTTCCCGAATGGAGCAAGTCCATGGGCCGGCCCATCGACCCGAAGGTCTATGGCCTGCCGTCGAAATACGAGGGCCATTACAAGCGAAACCGCACCGACGTTTACGTCAATAAGCAGAACTTCTCCGACTGGAGCATGACACCGATCCAGCACCAAAAGGGCATCGTCACGCCGAACGGCGTCATCTTCGAGCGCCATCACGCCGGTATTGCCGACATCGACCCGGACAAGCATCGCTTGGTGATCCACGGCATGGTGAAACGGCCCATGGTGTACACCATGGATGCGCTGATGCGCTACCCGTCGGTGTCGCGCTTTCACTTCCTCGAATGTTCGGGCAACGGCCTGACCGACTGGCTGAAGCCTCTCTCCAAGACCGTGCAACAAACCCACGGCCTGTTGTCGTGCTCCCAGTGGACGGGGATTCCCATCTCCTGGCTGCTCGACGAAGTGGGCATGAGCAAGGATGCCAAATGGATCCTGTTCGAAGGCGCCGACGGCTCGGGCCATGCGCGCTCAATCCCCATCTCCAAGGCCATGGGCGAGGGTATGCTCGTCTTTGGCTCGGGCGGCGAAATGCTGCGGCCGGAAAACGGCTATCCGCTGCGCGCATTCTTCCCGGGCTGGGAAGGCAACACCTGCGTCAAGTGGCTGCGCCGGATCAAGGTGTCCGACAAGCCGTGGCATCTGCGCAGTGAAACCGCCCGTTACACCGACCCCATGCCGGGCGGCAAGTGGCGGCAGTTCTCCATGGAAATGGAGTGCAAGTCGGTGATCGCCAACCCGTCGGGCGGCATGCAGCTGAAGGGCCCCGGTGACTACACCATCCAGGGCTTCGCCTGGTCGGGCCGCGGCTCCATCAAGGCCGTCGATGTTACCACCGACGGTGGCAAGACATGGCGGGCGGCCGAGGTCGAAGGGCCGGTCATGGACAAGTGCATGACCCAGTTTCGCTATAACTGGAAATGGGACGGAGCGCCGACGAAAATCGCTAGCCGCGCCGTCGACAGCACCGGATACGTGCAGCCGACCGTCGAAGACCTTAAAAAGGCCCGCTACATTGCCGGCTTCGTGCAACACCACAACGGGATTTTTCCTTGGTCAGTCAGTGCAAATGGGGAGGTGAAAAATGCAATCGCTTAAACTAGCCGTTATCGCCGCGATCGCCATCGGCTTCGGGGGCTCGGCCCAGGCCGACCTGAAGCCGTCGTCCGGCTTTGGCAAGCCGATTACCCAGGCCGAGCTTTCCGCCTGGGACATCGACATCAGCACGTCCGACGGCGTCGGCCTGCCTTCGGGTAGCGGCACCGTCGCTCAAGGAGCCAAGATCTTCGCCGAAAAATGCGCGACCTGCCACGGCGAAGGCGCCAAGGGCGGTACGCAGTTCGGGCAGATGTTTGGCGGACTCGATTCAATGACCACGCCGAAGCGGAAATTGAATCCATCTTCCATGTTCCCCTATGCACCGATCTTGTTCGATTACACTAAACGCGCGATGCCGATGGATGCGCCGCAATCGCTGACCAACAACGAGGTCTATGCCCTTTCCGGCTACATCTACAGCTTGAGCGGCCTGGTGCCGAAGAACGCCACCATTGACGCCAAATATCTGAGCAACATGAAGATGCCCAACCGCAACGGCTTTATCTCTGACGATCGGCCCGACGCCAAGGCCGTTCGTTGCTTGAGCAAGTGTAACTAACCGAACTTCAACAAACCTCCCAATGATCTGAGCGGGCCCATACCGGGCCCGCTCTTTTTTTGGCATTGTCACATTAACTGACAGCGGACGCAGAGATTCTTCGTCACTGTTTATTAAGCAGCTACACTTGCACATTCCCACACATCAAACGCTTCGGCACGATATTGCTTGAAAGTGGTTCGTTTGAGCAGATGACGTTGTAAGTGGCAGAATGAACATTGAGAAACTTCTGGGCCGAGCCCGGTGATTTAAATTTCTGCATTTTCCGTTCTCGACGTCGAACCGGCTGGTGCGAGTTCTCGGCGCGATTATTGGCCCGCTTCTTGTCAATATGTATTGCGGACAGGCCGATCTTTCCGAAGGCAACGTGATAGGACCTGAGCTTATCGGTGACGATCCGGGTCGGTGCTAAACCTTGTTTCTTTAAAAGTTTTCGCATCAGCTTCAGTGCCGCCCTGGCGTTACGTTTCGGCTGAACCAGGAAGTC
>LFEN01000057.1 GCA_001510075.1 Alphaproteobacteria bacterium casp-alpha2 | reverse complement strand
CCAGCCAGTCGGCCAGATCCGTGGCCGTGGCGTATCCGGCCCCGGCGTCGGCCCGCATGCGGGCCGCATCAAAGGTCATTTCCCGGACCATCCCGGTCATCGCAGCGAGGCAAAGCGCCAAGGTGTCCGAGGCCCCGAACACCGGCACCTTGTCCTCCTGCATGTCCTTGCCGTAGGTCATGGGCAGGCCCTTCATGGTGATCAGCAGCGCGTTCAGCGCGCCGATGACGCTACCGGTTTTACCCCGCACCAATTCGGCGGCATCCGGGTTGCGTTTTTGCGGCATGATCGAGGATCCGGTGGAGAAGGCATCAGGCATGTGGACGTAGCCGAACTGGTGTGAATTCCAGAGCACGATTTCTTCCGCCAACCGGGACAGATGCACCGCCAGGATCGAGGCCAGGGACAAAAATTCGAGCGCGAAGTCCCGGTCCGATACCCCGTCCATGGAATTTTTCATGGGCGCATCGAAGCCGAGCGCTTTCGCCGTCGCCTCCCGGTCGATGGGAAATGACGTGCCGGCCAGCGCCGCCGAGCCCAAGGGGCTTTCGTTCATCCGCACCCTGCAATCTGCGGCCCGGCTGCGGTCGCGACCGAGCATTTCGACATAGGCCATTAGGTGATGGCCCAGCGTCACCGGCTGCGCCGACTGCAAATGCGTAAAGCCCGGCATCACCGAGCCGGCATGTTCCTGCGCCCGCTCGATAAGCGCCGCCTGCAAATCCTTCAGGCCCGCATCGAGGCCATCCAGGGCGTCGCGGACCCACAGCCTGAGATCGGTGGCGACCTGGTCGTTCCGGGAGCGGGCCGTGTGCAGGCGCCCGGCAGGCGCGCCGATCAACTCTCCCAGACGGTGCTCGACATTCATGTGAATATCTTCCAAAGCCCTGCTGAACGGGAAGCTGCCAGCCTCGATTTCAGTGGTGATTTGGTCCATGCCTTGGGTGATGGCATCGGCGTCGTCTTTGCTTATGATGGCTGTGTCGGCCAGCATCCGGGCATGCGCTATCGAAGCGGCAATGTCCTGGGCGTAGAGCCGCCGGTCGAAATCAATAGAAGCATTGATTTCTTCCATAATTTCCGCAGGCTTGGCATCGAAGCGCCCGCCCCGGATGCCGGTTTCGCCACTAAGTGAAGCGGGAGATTTCTTTGATTTGCTGGACTTATCAATTTTTTTGGCCATCGTCTTGAACCTAATTCTAAAATTCGGAGGATCGCCCCATCTTCAGACGCCCCGCCCTTAAGCGTTTTGCGGCACCGATTGCCCTTCTGGTCCTGTTGGTGCTGGCAGCGGTGATTGTCTCCATACCACGTCCGCTTACAAGTGCGGAAGGGGGGAAATGCCTTGCCGACAAGGGGGTGCTTGGCGGGTACCAAGCCACCATCCCGCCCCGCCCTGCGGCCGCGACGCTTTTCTTTGACAAAAAAGACGCTGCCCGCTCACTTGCGGCGTACAAGGGCCGGGGGGTGGTAGTCAATTTTTGGGCGACATGGTGTGCGCCGTGTGTCCGGGAAATGCCGGCACTGGACCGGCTCAGCAAATTGTTAAAAGGCGCCGGCATTGATGTGCTGGCGCTGTCTGAAGACCGCCCCGGTGCGTCCCTGGTCGAGAAATTCTACAAGACCAACGCCATCCGCAACCTGGAAGTTCTCATCGACAAAGGCGGCAAGGTTCTGCGCGCTTCCAAGGTCCGGGGTCTGCCGACGACCTTGCTGATTGACGCCAATGGCCTGGAAGTCGGTCGCCTGTTGGGCGCCGTCGAATGGGATTCCGACAAGGCCGTTGCCTTCCTGAAAAAATGCCTTGGCCCCAAAAAGGGGAACAAGATAGGCTCACAGGCGCAACGCCAATGAGAACCGGGCTTGGCGTTTTGCTTGTTGCCGCTTTTGTTATGATCATCGGGGGCTGCACCAAACGCCCCCCGGAGACATGGCACAAGCCCGGCGCAACCCAAGGCGACTGGAACAGCGACGAAATCAACTGCCGCAGCCTGGCGCGGCGCAAGGTCGACCGGGAATACCGGGCCGAAGCATCCCAAATCGGGTCCGGCGAATATCGCAGCGGCGCCACGCTCACCAAAACCATGAACAGGTACGAGGCCAAGAAACGTGAACAGGCCTTGTTCGAAGCCTGCCTGAAAAGCCGGGGATTTGTAAAATCCGGCCCAAAAGACGGCAAATCTTTGAAGTAAGTAAAAAAAAACGGCGGCCTCTTGCGAGACCACCGTAATTTTTTGGTGGAGAATTAAGCGTTAAGCTTAAGCAGCCAACGGAATGTTCTTGTCCTCGTCTTCGCCCGTCTCTTTCTTGGGCTGAGAGAAAGCCGGCGCCGACTGAGGACCGGTCGGGCTCAGCGACATATCCGGACGTCTGAGTTCGTTGTTGACCACCTGGCTGATCTGATCGCGGGTAAAGCCCATGTCATTCAGCATGTGATCGGAAAGCGTGTTCAGTTCCCGATACTGACGGTTACGGACAATCCAACCCTTGATCATATCGGATAGGGATTTCGCGACCTGGGTAAAGAAGTTGCCCATCGCTACCTGGCGGGCATAACGCCCCATTTCCTGGTGGGTCAGCGGGTCATACTGATTACCGCCGTGGCCCGTAAGGCTGGCGATGTATGAATTAACGTCATTCTTGTACTTCATAACGATGGCTCCTTTTCATCTGCACTCAGTCCCCAGCGGCGGATTGCCGACTTAAAGAGCTGGTCGGGTTCGTCCTCTGGTGTTGAAATAAGCCTGTTAGATTCAAAAAAAAATAGCTAATGTTGCGATGCAGCAATGCAAAAAACGCATGGCTTGGCGAGCGGCGGGCCGCCTGCTAAACAGGGGCTTGCAACGAGCAATTAAAGGGGCAGCTATCGTGGCCAATTGCGCACAACGGTTACACACGTTCCGGGCCGAGCTTGATCGTTTGGGCCTCGACGGGTTCATCGTGCCGCGCAGCGACGAGCACCAGGGCGAATACGTCGCGCCCAGTTCCGAGCGTCTGGCCTGGCTAACCGGCTTCACCGGATCGGCGGGCTTGGCGGTGATATTGAAGGACAAGGCCGCTGTCTTCATCGACGGCCGTTATACCCTGCAAGCGCAATCGGAAGTTTCCGAAGACCTGTTCGAGCATTGCCACCTGAGCGACCGACCGGCAAGCGCCTGGATCGCCGATAATCTGGCCCAGGGCGCGGCCCTTGGTTTTGATCCGTGGCTGTTAACGACAGCACAGGTCGAGCGCTATGAGCGGGCAACGGCAAAAGCCGGGGCCCGTTTAAGCCCCGTTGACGCCAACCCCGTCGATGCGGTCTGGCTCGATCAACCGGCGCGGCCTGCGTCATCGGCAATAGCCCATGACATCGAATTTGCAGGCGTTACGTCTGCCGACAAACGACGTCAGCTATCGGGCTGGCTCACGGACAACCACCTGGATGCCGTGGTGTTAACCGCGCCCGATTCCATCGCCTGGCTGTTGAATATCCGTGGCAACGACGTTGCCTATTCGCCGTTGGCGCTGTCATTTGCCATGCTCTACGCCGACGGTTCGGCAAATTTATTTATCGACGGCGCTAAACTGTCGCCGGAAACCACCCATCATCTGGGTAAGCAAGTGCGTTGCCGGGAACCGGACGCCTTCGGCCCGGCGCTGGACACTTTAGGCAATGATAAAAAGACCGTCCGCCTCGATCCGGACACGGCGGCGGCCTGGGTCGCCGGGCGTCTTGAATTATCCGGCGCCACCATCGACAAGGGCGTCGACCCCTGCCAGTTGGCGAAGGCCAGGAAAAACCCGGTCGAATTGGACGGTATCCGCGCCGCCCACCGTCGCGACGGCGCGGCGCTAACCCGTTTCCTGGCCTGGCTGGCGGCAGAAGATCAACTCAGTGAAATGGCTGCCTCTGACAAACTGGAAGAATTCCGCCGCGACAACGAACATTTCCGGGGCTTGAGCTTTCCGACCATATCGGGCTCAGGCGCCAACGGCGCCATCGTCCATTACCGGGTAACGGCGGAAACCGACAAGGCGCTGGAAGCGGGCAGTCTTTATTTGGTCGATTCCGGGGCGCAATACCTGGACGGCACCACCGACGTTACCCGCACCGTCGCCATTGGAAAACCGACCCCGGAGATGCGGCGCAACTTCACGCTCGTCCTGAAGGGCCATATTGCCCTGGCCACGGCGCGCTTCCCGGAAGGCACATCGGGCAGCCAGCTCGACGTATTGGCGCGCCGGCCCTTGTGGGCGGAGGGGCTGGATTATGATCATGGAACGGGCCATGGCGTCGGCTGCTATCTCGGCGTCCACGAAGGCCCGCAGCGGATTTCGAAAATTCCCAACCGGGTGGCGCTGGAACCCGGCATGGTGATATCAAACGAGCCCGGCTACTACAAACAAGGCGCCTACGGCATTCGCATCGAAAATCTGGTGGTGGTTATTAATACAGACAAGGCAGTATTAGGGTTCGAGACCCTGACGCTGGCGCCCATCGACCGGGCGTTGATCGACAAGGATTTGTTGAACGAAGAAGAAAGCGCCTGGGTAAACGCCTATCACCAGCGTGTCTTGGGCGAAATCGGCCCGCTGCTTGATGACGCAGCAAAAGCATGGCTCAAACAATCGACCGCGCCTCTTTAAGAGACTTTGTATAGGTAAACCCTGCTGGCGTGGATATCCGGCGCGGTCCTTTCCTCGACCGCCTGCCAGCCGGCCAGGGCGAAGGTGTTGGACAGCACCAGCGCGCCGGGCTTGAGTTCGGCTTCCAGTTTCGGTTTCAGTTTTTCCATTGCCGGCCCCGGCAGGTAGCACACGACCAGGGCCGCAGCGGATAAATCGGCTTTCTGAAAATTGCCGAAATGAAAGCGCAGGTTTTTTTGGCCGCCGATTATTTGCCGGAGTTTTGAAAAGACCCACGGCAGGACCGAGACTTCGAAGCCCTGCACCGGCGTCGCTGGATAGCGCCTTGCCAGCGCCACCGCCAGCCCGCCCCAGCCGGCGCCGAGTTCATAAACCGGGCCGTCTAAATGTTCCGGCAGGAGCGCCAGCATGGTTTGGCGCACTGCGGCCGAAGTCGGCAGTGGCGAGGCCTGGGTCAACAGCGTCGGGACGAAGATCGACGCGATGGCCAGCAGGGCCGCGCCCAGGACAAAAAGCTCAATGCTCATTATTTTTTTCCAGGACACCGGAAGAGATTGATTTCCACCAGATTTACTAAATACTACCGCTAACGTGACACGCAGGATAACGGTTATGGCTTGGTTCTGGAAATCGAAGAAAAAAAGTATCCCGCAAGAGGCGTTCGATGGACCGCCCCGCGATATCGGCTGGGTCCGGTCACCGAAGAACCAGTTCTACAATTTTCTTAATATGGACCCCGACGATATGGGCCTCAATGGCGTTTCCGGGGTCTATGTGATCTGGCGCGCCGGGCGGCGACCGGAATGGGTTTATGTCGGCCACACCCCCGACCTGGCCGGGGCCTTCAACCGTGTTTACGACAATCCCGAGATTATGGAATACGCCCACGACGGCAAGCTGTTCATCACCTGGTCGCAGATCAAGCCGGAATTTCAGCCCGGCGTCGTCAAATACCTGATCGAGGTCATGTCGCCAGCGGTCGAAGACCCGGTCATCCCCGACGAAGACGGCGAAGAACCCGAAGAAGAAGATATCCAGCCGATTGCCGTGTTTCCGCCTGGGGTGGGTTGAGGGTAAATTTACACTAAAACAAGTGTATTTTTTGGCTGATTTCGACTATAATAGTTCATGACCTTAGCCGCAACCATCCTTCCCTATCTCGTCGCCATTGCGTTGCTGGCGACGGCGCTGGTGTTGGCCGCAGGTCTCGTCTCGATGGCGTCTCACACGCTCGTCAATGAAAGGATCTCGAACCTGTTGATGCGCTGGCGTGTCGTCGTTCAGGGCGTGGCGGTCGGGCTGGTAGCCCTGACCTTCGTGATGACCGGAATTTAATTTCGGTTCTTGCGGGTGACGAGCTGGGTCAATGATACCCGGCAGAGCCTGACGGGCTTTCCGGGCAAGGGGGTTGTTTGAAAAATTTCAGAAGTAGCAGGACTGCCTGATTTCTTTGGGAAAAATCACGCCTCCGGTTCGCCCGCTTTTACCCATTCCTCGTATTCGGCTTTGGTTTCCTCGTTCGGCGGGTAGACGCCGGGGACCGGGCGGCCTTCCTGGATTTTCAGTTTAGCGAAGCGCTCATAGCGTTCCTGCTCGATGCCGTCGCGGGCGACCTCGGCGGCCAGGGCCTGGGGGATGACGGCGATGCCGTCTGCGTCACCGACGATGATGTCGCCGGGAAAGACCGCAACGCCGCCGCAGGCCACCGGGGTTTCGATATCCGCCGCCGCATGCCCGGCGACACTGGCCGGTGCTGCCGGGCCGGCTGCGTACAACGGCAGACCGACAGCCAGCGCCGCGTCACAATCGCGGATGCCGCCGTCTGAAACGACACCGGCGACGCCGCGAATTTTCAGTCGTTCCGCCAACAAATCGCCGATCACGGCCAGATCGCCACGCCCGCGTCCGTCGATCACCAGCACACTGCCGTCGGGCGCGCTTTCGATGGCGACGCGGGGCGGGTAATCAGGCCGGCCCAAAACGTCCGGCGTCGACAAGTCCTCGCGCAACGGCACATAGCGCAGCGTATAGGCCGGGCCGATAAGGCGCTGCACCGGGTCGTTCAATGGCCGGACGCCGGACATGGAAACGTTGCGGATGCCGCGTTTCAACAATTGCATGGTCACCGTGGCGACGCTGATTTTCGCCAGATTGTCGTAGGTTTGTTTTTTCATGAATTCAGTTTAGCAGATTTTTTCATGACCTAGGCGGCATAAGCGTTTATACCGTCGGCATGGAAGAAATGCTCCCCTTTCTGTTGGGCGCCGCCATGGTGGCGACGGTGGTGGTGCTGATTATCGGCGTCATTTCTTTCGGCGTCCACGGCGATTTCTACAAACGCCATGCCAACAACCTGATGCGGCTACGCGTCCTCTTTCAGGGCATCGCCGTGGCCATCTTCGCCGGCATCGTTTTCCTGTCGGTCAGCTAGAATAAGGAATTTTCGTGGTTAAACTTGATAAGATTTATACCCGTGGTGGCGATCAGGGCGAAACCTCGCTCGGCTCCGGTGCGCGGGTCGCCAAGCACGATCCCAGGGTTGCCGCCTACGGCACCGTCGATGAGGCCAACGCTGTCATCGGGCTGGCCCGGGTCCACACGCAAGGTGACGCAGACGCCATGTTAGGGCGCATCCAAAACGACCTGTTCGATCTCGGCGCCGATCTGTGCCGCCCGGATGAAGGCCAGGACGGGAAAAGCGCGCTCAGAATTTCACCGGCCCAGGTTCAACGCCTGGAAGACGAAATCGACGCCATGAATGGGGACCTGAAACCGCTTGCGTCGTTCATTCTGCCTGGCGGCAGCGAAGCAGCAGCCTGGCTGCATCTGGCGCGCACCATCATCCGCCGCGCCGAGCGCCTGATGACGGCGCTGGCGCAAACCGAAACCGTCAACCCGGACGCCGTCAAATACGCCAACAGATTGTCCGATCATCTGTTCCAATTAGCCCGCATGGCCAACGACAAAGGCGAAAAAGACGTTCTCTGGACCCCCGGCGAGAACCGCTAAGGCCACACTTGAATTGTATACAAAGGCCGCTTGACCTCGCCAATACAGGCTTTTATTGTGCAACTGCGAAGAGGGTGAAATCACCCGGAAATACTACAGTTTTAGCAGGAAAGTGCTGGTATGAAGGTTCTTGTCGCGGTCAAAAGGGTGGTCGATTTCAACGTCAAAATCCGGGTCAAAAGCGACGCCACCGGCGTCGAGGCCGCCAACGTTAAAATGTCCATGAACCCGTTTGATGAAATTGCCGTCGAAGAAGGCGTCAGGATGCGCGAAAACGGCTCGGCGGACGAGCTGATCGCCGTATCGCTTGGCACTGTCGCCTCTCAAGAAACCATCCGCACCGCCCTGGCCATGGGCGCCGACCGGGGTATCCTGGTGGAAACGGACTTAGGCCTGGAACCGCTGGCTATTGCCAAGTGCCTGGCCGCCATCGCCGCCAAGGAAAACCCCGATCTGATCATTCTCGGCAAACAGGCCATCGACGGCGACAACAACCAGACCGGCCAGATGCTGGCGGCATTGCTGGGTTGGGGTCAGGGAACGTTTGCGTCGAACATTAGCCTGGCGGACGGCCCCGGGGAAAATAAAGCCGAGGTCGTGCGCGAAGTCGACGGCGGGCTGGAAACCGTGTCGCTGAAGCTTCCCTGCGTGGTCACCACGGATTTGCGCCTCAACGAGCCGCGCTACGCATCGCTGCCCAATATCATGAAGGCCAAGAAAAAAACCATCGACGTGATGACGCCGGAAGACCTTGGCGTCGATGTCAGCCCGCGCACGGAAATCCTAAAGATCGAAGAGCCGTCGGGCCGCGAGGCCGGGACCATCGTCGCCGACGCCGCCGAGTTGGTGGAAAAACTGCATTCCGAAGCAAAGGTCATCTGATGAGCGCCCTGGTTATTGCCGAGCACGACAACGCTGCCCTGAAACCGGCGACGCTGAACACCGTCACCGCCGGGCTGGAGCTGGGCGATGTGACGGTCCTGGTCGCCGGGTCCGGGTGCAAGGCCGTGGCCGAGGCGGCGGCCAAGGTCGCCGGCGTCGCCAAGGTATTGCTCGCCGACGATGCCATCTTCGAACACCCGCTGGCGGAAAATCTGGCGCCTTTTATCGTCGGTCTTGCCGATGACTTCGGGGGCTTCGACCACATTCTTGCCCCGGCGACGACCTTGGGTAAAAACCTGATGCCGCGCTTGGCGGCGTTATTGGACGTCCAGCAAATTTCCGAAATTTCCGGCATCGAGGGCGCCGACACCTTCGTCCGCCCCATCTATGCCGGCAACGCCATGGCGACGGTTAAAAGCAACGATAAGATCAAGGTCCTCACCGTCCGCATCACGGCGTTCGAGCCGGCGATGGCAGAAGGCGGCAGCGCCGGCATCGAAGAAATCAGCGGCGCCGAAGACAAGGGGATTGCGGCTTTCGTCTCTCAGCAACTGACAAAATCCGAACGTCCCGAGCTGACCAGCGCCGGCATCGTTATTTCCGGCGGCCGCGGCATGCAGTCCGGCGACAATTTTCATTTGTTAGAGAAAATCGCCGACAAGCTGGGCGCCGCCGTCGGCGCCAGCCGCGCCGCCGTCGATGCGGGCTTTGTTTCCAACGACTATCAGGTCGGGCAAACCGGCAAGGTAGTGGCGCCGGACCTGTACATCGCCGTCGGCATTTCCGGGGCTATCCAACACCTGGCCGGGATGAAGGATTCAAAAGTTATCGTCGCCATCAACAAGGACGAGGATGCACCGATTTTCCAGGTCGCCGATTACGGCCTGGTGCAGGACCTGTTCGAGGCACTGCCGCAATTGTCTGCGGAACTGGACAAACTGAGCTAAAAAGGTTTCCTATTGAAACATTGGTCCCGGACGTAGGCGGGGCGAGGATGAAAAAAAATGGCAACTGACATCAAAAAAATCGGCGTTATCGGCTGCGGCCAGATGGGCAAGGGGATTGCGCATGTTTGCGCCATTGCCGGATTTGACGTGCATTTGACCGATATCAACAAAGAGGCGCTGGGAAAGTCCCCCGGCCAAATTGAAATCGGCATGGCCAAGCGCGCCAAGCGGGGCGAAATCACCGAAGACGAGCAAGCCGCCGCCATGAAGCGCATTACCACAGGCACCGACTACAAAGACTTCAAGGACTGTCAGTTGGTGATCGAGGCGGCGACGGAAGACGAGCAGATCAAAAAAGAAATCATCCGGGATCTGTGCAAGGTCCTGCCCGAGGACGCGCTGATCGCCACCAATACGTCTTCCATCTCGATTACCCGGCTGGGCGCGGTGTCTGATCGCCCCGGCAAGTTCGTCGGCATGCACTTTATGAACCCGGTGCCGCGCATGGAACTGGTGGAAATGATCCGCGGTATCGCGACGGACGAGGAAACCTTCACCATCGTCCGCGAACTGGTGGAAAAGCTCGGTAAAAGACCGATCAGCGCCGAAGATTTCCCGGCCTTTATCGTCAACCGCATCCTGCTGCCGATGATCAACGAAGCCGTCTACACGCTGTATGAAGGCGTCGGCTCGGTAGACGCCATCGACACGGCTATGAAACTCGGCACCAACCACCCCATGGGGCCGCTGGAGCTGGCCGACTTTATCGGCCTGGATACGTGTCTGGCGGTCATGCATGTGCTTCATGACGGCTTGGCCGACACCAAATACCGGCCCTGTCCGTTGTTGGTGAAATACGTCGAAGCCGGCTGGCTCGGCCGCAAATCAGGCCGGGGGTTCTACGACTATTCCGGCGATACGCCGGTGCCGACGCGATAAGTTCCGACGCCGGCCCAATATGTCCAATTGACATGCGCATTATTATGTGCATGTATTTAGCCATCTAGAATGGAGATTTCCATGAGTATGGCATTTTTAAGGATGGCCGGAGCCCCGAAAAAGGCCACCAACGTATCTCTCAACCAGGAAAAGCTCGCCTTGGCAAAAGCCCTCAAGGTCAATGTCTCCCGGGCCGCTGAACATGGCCTTGAATTGGCGATCAAACAAAAATTGGCCGGGCAATGGTTGAAGGAAAACAAGGCCGCCCTCGACAGTTCCAACGAATATGTGGAGAAATACGGGCTGCCCCTTGCTAAATACCGGCAGTTTTAATGGCGCGGTTCGACGTTTACAAAAACCCTGATGCTCCCGGATATCTACTCGATGTCCAGGCTGATCTTTTGGAATATCTGAACACAAAAGTAGTCGTTCCGTTAATGCTTCAAAATGAGGCTCCGAGTCCAGCCAAACGGCTTAATCCAACATTTCTGGTCGGTGAAGAGCAGGTCATCATGGTGTCCCAGTTCATTTCCGCCGTTCCAAAATCCATCCTGAAAATGCCCGTGACTTCGCTGGAAACCCACGATATCGAGATCATTGATGCTATCGACATGGTCATGCAGGGGTTTTGATTCAAACCGCGCCCGTTCCCACCCGTTAAGGGCTCTCCCGTTAAGGGATGGCGCGCCAGGGTCCGGCCCTCAGGCGTTGATGCGCCCCATCAGGTCGAGGAACGTCAGCACCATAAACACCGCGCTGACCACGGCGCCCGCCACGGGCGCCCAAAACGGTATCGATAGACATCCTTGCGGCGGCGGCCCCCGGCGCTTCAACTGGACCAGCGCCACATTGACCAGCGTAAAAACGCCGAGGATTATCAGCGTCGTAACCTCCGCCAGCAGTTCCAGGTCGAACAGCAGCGCCAGCAGCAGAATCAAGGTGGCGATGACCGCCGTTGCATGAAGCGGGGTCCGGGTTTTCCGGTGAACGCTCGCCAACACCCGCGGCATCCAGCCCTGCGACGCCATGCCGTAGAGCACCCGGCTGGCCATGATGATCTGAATCAGCGCCCCGTTGATGACGGCAAAAGTGCCGATCAGTTTCAGCACCGTTCCCGGCCTTCCGGTTTGATGCTCGAAGATTTCCACCAGCGGCGCACCGCTTTGCCGTAACGCATCAAGGGGCATGGATCTGACGGCGATGACGACGACGACGAAATACAGCACCATCGTCAGCGCCAGCGTCAGCCCGATGGCCAGCGGAAGGGTGCGCCGTTCGTCCCGAACCTCTTCGGCGACGTTGACGATGTCCTCAAACCCGATGAAGGCGAAGAACGCCAAAAACGACCCGCCCAGAATACCGGCCCAGGGAACAACCGCCAACGGCGGGGTTAACGTATCCAGGATGGAGGAACCATCACTCAGCACATCGCGACCGGCCCAGACAACCATCAACAGCCCGAACACTTCGAGCACCGTCAACAACGACGCGATCATCACCGATTCCCCGATGCCCCAGGCGGCGACCAACGCCAGAACCAGGATCACCGCTACCGTCGCCAAAGGGTCCGGTACCGCGACCAGTTGCCCGAAATATCCGGCGAAGCCCTGGGCCAGTGTCGCCGACGACACGACCCCGGTGGCGATGACCAGAAAACCGACCAGCCGGGCCAGATACTCTCGCTTCAATCCCTGGCGCACGTAAACCGCCTCGCCGGCGCTTTTCGGAAACCGCGATGACAGCTCGGCGTAGCTCCAGGCCGTAAACCCGGCGAGCACGGCCGCCGCCAAGAAGGACACGGGCGCAAACTCTCCGGCGCGCCCGGCGACCTTGCCGACCAGCACATAAATCCCCGCGCCGACCGTGGTGCCGAGTCCGTAAAGCGTAAGCAATGGCAGGTTGAGCCGGCGGCGGAGGCCGGTGTCCGTATTGTTCATGGTTTCAGTCTATCTCCCGACGAAGAACCGGGGAATGACGGCGGTTAATGCAGCTCGGCGCGCAGCTTCTGGCGGTAGACGTCGATGACCACCAACTTGCCCTTTTCTTCTTTGTGCCAGAACTGCCAGCCGTTGCAGGCCGGGGCTTTTTGCACGAAGGCCCCGACCTGATGGATAGAGCCCTTGAAATCGGATGTCACCAGGGTGCCGTCGGCGCGGACCTTGGCCGCATGGCGGCGGCGGTGGTCGGTCAAGGTCGTGCCGGGCCTTAAAATTCCGCGCTCCACCAGCCAGCCGAAAGGAATGCGCGGCTCGGAGCGTTTAGAGGGCGTGCTCAGAAGTTCTTTGTCGTCCGCCGGCCGGACCTTGTCGATGCGTTCCTGGGCCAGCTTGATATAGTCTGCGTCCTGTTCGATGCCGAGATAGCGCCGCCCCAGCCTTTTCGCCACGGCCCCGGTGGTGCCGGAACCGAAAAACGGGTCCAGCACCACATCGCCGATGTCCGTGCCGGCCAGGATCGCCCGGTGCAGCAAGCCTTCCGGCTTTTGCGTCGGGTGGGCCTTTTTGCCGTCGCTCTTTTTCAGCCGTTCCGGGCCGGTGCACAACGGCATGGTCCAGTCGGAGCGCATCTGCAAATCATCGTTGAGGTTTTTCATCGCTTCGTAGTTAAAGCGGTATTTGGAATCCTTGTCGCGGGCGCACCAGATTAGGGTTTCGTGGGCGTTGGTGAAGCGCCGGCCGCGAAAATTCGGCATCGGATTGGTCTTGCACCAGATGACATCGTTGAGAATCCAGAAGCCCAGATCCTGCAACGTCGCGCCGACCCGGTAAATGTTGTGATAACTGCCGATGACCCAAAGCGTGCCATCCGGTTTCAACAGGCGCCGGGCTTCGCCGAGCCATGCCGTGGTGAAGTCGTCATAGGCCCTGAAGGTATCGAACTGGTCCCAGTCGTCATCGACACCGTCAACACGGGACTGGTTGTTGGGGCGCAGCAACTCGCCACTCAATTGCAGGTTATAGGGCGGGTCGGCGAAGACCATATCGACGGACCCGTCGGGCAGCCCGGCCATGACGTCGAGGCATTCCCCCAGGATAATTTTTCCGGAAGACTGCTGGCCGACGCTGGTGTTTTTGTTCTCGACTTTTGTATCCCTGCCCATGGCGGCGACAATGAGCAAGCCCGGACTCTGCGTCAACAACTAAATGGAATCAAAGGGTTATGAGGATTCGACGATTCTATATATGGGAGCAGGCCAACTACCAACCCCTATATCTAGAGGCCTAGAATCTTCTGTATCGGCTTGTAGCTTTTGCGGTGCTCGGGCGTCACGCCCAGCTCCCGAAGCGCGCTTTGGTGTTCTTTGGTGCCGTAGCCGGCGTTGTTCTCCCAGCCATATCCGGGGTAGGTTTGCGCCAAGTCGGCCATGCCCCGGTCCCGCGTCACCTTGGCGACGATAGAGGCCGCCGCGATCGAGAGGCTTTTGCCGTCACCCTTGATGACGGTCTGCGCCGGACACGGCAAGGACGGTGCGCGGTTGCCGTCGACAAGCGCAAAATCAGGTGCCTCCCCAAACGCCCCGCCAAGCGCCTCAACGGCGCGGTGCATGGCCAGAAACGTCGCCTGTAAAATATTCAATTCGTCAATCTCATCGACGCTGGCCTGGCCGACGCCGATGCGGGCGACGGTTTTTAATTCCGCCAGCAATTCTTCTCTGGTCGCCGGTTTCAATTTTTTTGAATCGTCCAGGCCCCGGATCAGATTTTCCGACATGGTTTGCGGATCCAAAATCACCGCACCGGCGACCACGGGCCCCGCCCACGGGCCGCGCCCGGCTTCGTCGATGCCGCAAATAAGGCCGAATCCCTGCGCTCGGGCGGTGTTTTCGAAGGTGAAATCAGGCATTGGTCGGCGCAACTCCCCTTTCGCCATAACCCCTTAGAGCAAGGGGCTATCGCAAACACATTAGAATATGATATATTGTCTTCGGGTACCAATGGGCATCCTTGGATATTTATTGGGGGATATTTGGTGGTGCCCCAGGAGGATAAAATGGCGCGTGTAATGATTGAATGCCCGTCAACGGGCGAGCCTATATTTACGGGGATGACGTTCGATTGGCCGTCTTTCGAGAACGTAAAGATCGGCCAAAAGCAGGTCCGGTGCTCTTCATGTGGGGAAGACCATAAATGGAAGCGCCCCGACGCCTATCTTGACCTAAGTTCACATACCAAGTGCATAATTTTCGGGCGGGGCTGTGAGTTTAGCGAAGACCTCATTGGGTGAGTGATAATTAAGTGCTTT
>LFEN01000056.1 GCA_001510075.1 Alphaproteobacteria bacterium casp-alpha2 | reverse complement strand
GCCGGTGAAGCGCCGGTCGAGATATTGCGGGTGCCGGGATCAAACCCGCCGGTTCACTACGTCACCAACATGTTCGGTGGCAGCCTTTGGGCATTGAAATGGAATTCTTCCAAGAAGGATTTTGACGCCACCCAGGTGTTCGATTTCAAACCGCTTAAGGCCGGCGTGCCGTTGGAAATGTATTTCAACCACAAGGCCGACCGGATGTACGTGACCACCGCCGCGCCGGGGCGTTTTCATACCTTCGATATGTCGGCCGGAGCGATGAATCCGAAGCGTATTTCTACCTTGGTCGTCGGGGATGGTGCGCACCACGTGGCCATCACCAAGGATGAAAAATACGGCTTCGTCCAAAGCGCGCTTCTCAACCTGCCGGGCATGGACGATGGCTCGGTCACGGTGGTTGATTTGCAGACCCTGAAGGTGGTGAAAAGCATGGATACGTTAAAAAACATGGGCTTTAACCCGAATAGCATCGTCTTGTTGCCACCCTGGAACGAACCGGGCGGACATTAAATCCCTGCCCGGCCCGGCGCCTCGAACAGGTGAAATCTTCCAAAAGACGGTTTAATTGGCAGCAGACTCATATTGACAACGGCCATGGCATTGATATTTTCCTCTACATAAATCTGTATGTAGAAAATTAGAGGTTTCCCCATGGCGATGATCATCGGATCTCTCGGCCTCATGGTCGGTTTAATGGCGATCTGGATGGCCACCTCTGCGATGAAAAACGCCACCATCCAGGGAGACCTTTTATTGCAGCGCATTAGAAAAGAACAAAAAGACGCCCTGACCGAAGTGGCGGCAAAAATCAAAACGCTGGAAACCAGCAACCGCAAACTCACCGAGATGATCAATAAACCTGCCGAAGAAGAAAAAAGTTAGCTGTCTGGTTTCAGGGTTTGAACCACAGAGCACACAGAGAGCACAGAGAAAGAAAAGGGGATGAGCGGAAAAAAATTTGAAGGGGAGACGTTTTCTCGCCTTCGACGCATTTTCTTTTATTCTCGCTTTTTCCTTCTCTGTGTCCTCTGTGCTCTCCGTGGTAATTTTTCTTTTTTAACCACAAAGACACGAAGAAGAAGCAAGCCCTTAATAGCCGCCCTTGCGCCGGGTTTCCGGCAATCCTGAAATTTTGGTTGCCTGTTTTGACGGCTGCATGGGGAACAGCGCGTACAAGTCCTTGGACGCCACCTTGCCGCCCCAGACATTGCTCAGGCCTTTGGCCATATGCCGTTCGTTCGGCTGGTTGCCGGCGTTATCGAAATATTCTTCGCGCAAAAATTTAATGACATCCCAGTGGCGTTGCGTCAGGTCCGCGATCCCCTCGGCGGCGGCGATTTCCGCTGCCATCTCTTCGTTCCAGTCTTCCTGGTTGACGAGAAAGCCGTTGGCGTCTTTGTCGATGTCCGCATATGCCATCTTGGTGCCTCATGTTTTTGTTATTGTCGTCATTGGTGCATTACCGATGCATATATAAGAAAAAATTTAAGTATTACCAGAGGGAAAATTTTAAGCCCGAACCGCCATCTTGATCGGGCCGTCGGCTTTGCCGTAGATGAACTGATCGACGTATTCGTTGCCTGATTGGTCGATGTCTTCGGTCGGTCCGGCCCAGATGATCTTGCCTTCGTAGAGCATGGCGATGCGGTTGGCGATCTTGCGCGCGCTGGTCATATCATGCGTGATCGACAGCGCCGTGGCGCCGACTTCGCGGGTAATTTTAACAATCAGATCATTAATGACATCGGCCATGATCGGGTCGAGGCCGGTCGTCGGCTCGTCGAAAAAGATGATCTCCGGATCCGAGGCAATGGCGCGGGCCAGCGCGACGCGCTTCTGCATGCCGCCGGACAACTCCGCCGGCGACAGCTCGGCCACGTCCGCGCCCATGCCGACCTGGGCCAGCTTGGCGACGGCGAGTTCCTTGGCTTCGTCGCGATCTACCCGTTTTTGCGCCAGTAGGCCGAAGGACACGTTCTCCCACACCGGCAGGCTGTCGAACAGGGCTGCCCCCTGGAATAGCATGCCGAATTTGGAATTGACCTGTTCTTGCACTTGCGCGTTGGCCCCGACGACTTCGGTGCCGTCAACCGTGATCGAGCCTTGGTCGGCGTGCAAAAGCCCCAGGATGCATTTCAGCATCACCGACTTGCCGGTGCCCGAACCGCCGATGATAACCACCGATTCACCGACCCCGACGTCAAGGTCGATGCCGTCCAGCACCACCTTCGGGCCGAAGGCCTTCTTGACGCCCCTGAGGCTGATTTTGGGGTTTACGTTTGTCATATGCCGGCAAAGAACATTTCAGTGAGAATATAGTCGAAGCACAGGATCATGATCGAAGCCGAAACAACGGCGTTGGTGGTCGCCATACCGACGCCCTGGGCGCCGCCGCGGGAATTATAGCCATGATAGCAGCCCATCAGGGTGACGATAACGCCGAACACCGCGGCTTTGACGAGGCCCGAATTGACGTCTTCGGCTTGCAGAAAATCCCAGGTGTTTTGCAGATAGTTGGACGGGTTGAAGCCGAGTTTGTAGACGGCGACGATGTAGCCGCCGAAAACGCCGATGACATCGGCGACCAGCACCAGAAACGGAAAAGTAATCAGCCCGGCGATAATGCGCGGCGCCACGAGGAATTTCATCGGGTTAGTGGAAAGCGTGGTCAGCGCGTCGATCTGCTCGGTCACCCGCATGGTGCCGATCTCGGCCGCCAGCGACGCGCCGATGCGCCCGGCCACCATCAGCCCGGCCAGCACCGGCCCCAGTTCGCGGGTGATCGACAGCACGACGACGTTGGCGATGGCGCCTTCGGCGGAAAACCGCGCAAACCCGGTATAGCTTTGCAAGGCCAGCACCATGCCGGCGAAAACGCCCGTCAGGCCGACGACCGGAAGCGAGTAAAAGCCGATATCGACCATCTGGCGGATGATGATGCGGGGGTAGAAGGGCGGGCGCACGGTGTGGGAAAAGGCCGAAACGCTAAAGCGTATCAGTCGACCGACGGTTTCCAAAAAATGCAGAATAACGCTGCCGATGGGTTGCAGAAAATTCATCGACCTCTTATTCCCCGATATACACCCGGCGATACCGGTTGCCGAGGCTGGTGAGGATTTCATAGCCGATGGTGCCGGCTTCATCGGCGATTTGCTCGACCGGATTATGAGGGCCGATCAAATCAATCATATTGCCGGGCGTCGTCAGGTGACGGGGGACGTTGGTTACGTCGAAGGTGATTAGATCCATGGATACGCGTCCAACGACGGGAACCGGAATATTGCCGATATAACCCGTCCCTTTGTTGCTGAGGGACCTGAGATACCCATCCGCATAGCCTGCCAAGACGGTGGCGATACGGCCCGGTTCCTTGATCCGGTGGGTCGCACCATAGCCAACGGTCTGGGGGCTGTCAACGTCACGCACCTGGGCAATTTTCCCTTGTAATCTAACGACTTTCGCCATCGAATTGGGCTCGCCCAGGGTCGGCCCGAGACCATAAAGCGCGACCCCCGGACGGGCTAAATCGAAGTGATAATCAGGGCCCAAAAAGATCCCCGATGAATTGGCGAAGCTGGCCCGGCCCATGGGCAATATTTTCCGGACCTGTCTGAATGCGGCCAGTTGTTCGGCGTTTTTCGGGTGTTCAGGCTCATCCGCGCAGGCCAGATGGCTGATGACGGTGACGACGTCCAGCCCCTCGATGCGGGCCGGTTCCTCGGCCAGTTTATCCAATTCGTCCGGCGGCAGCCCTAAGCGCAGCATGCCCGTGTCGACATGAAGGGCGCAGGGCAGGGGCGTGTCGATGCGGCGGCAAAAATCCTTCCAGTCGTGGATTTCATCGAGGCTGCCCAACACCGGGATCAGGCGGCTGGCGTCGTAGGCTTCCTCGGCGCCTTTCATCAGCCCGCCCAGAATATGAATTTGCGCCTGGACGAAGGCGCTCTCGCCGGTGTCGTTGAGGATCTGGCGTAATCGGATGCCTTCTTCGGTAAGGGCTACGAAAAACACCCGGGCGCCGGCTCGGGCCAGGGCCGGTGCGACTTTTTCGGCACCCAGACCGTAGGCATCGGCCTTGACCACGCAGCCCATTTCGGCACCACCGGATAGGCGTTCTTGCAGGAGTTTGTAATTGGCTTGAATGGCGCCGAGATCGATGCTCAGGATTGCCCCTGCATGTGGTGCAGCATTGTCGGCGGGCGGGCTCACTTAGTCGTCCGGCGTGTGGTGGGTGTCCAGGTCGCTGAAGCGGGTAAAGGCGCCGTGGAAACGCAAATCGACCCTGCCGGTAGGACCATGACGTTGCTTGGCGACATCAAGTTCTGCCAGGCCCCGGACTTTTTCCATGCGCTCTTCCCACTTTTGCAGGCCGCCTTGGTAATGTTCCGCCGTCTCCTTAATGCCTTGGTCCGGTTCCTTGCGTTCCAGGTAATACTGTTCGCGGTAAATGAACATGACGACATCGGCGTCCTGTTCGATGGAGCCTGATTCCCTGAGGTCCGACAACTGCGGGCGGGGCGGTTCGCGGCTTTCGACAGCTCGGCTGAGTTGGCTCAACGCCAGCACCGGCACATTCAGTTCCTTGGCCAGGGTCTTTAACCCTCGGGTGATTTCCGAGACTTCCTGCACACGGCCATCGTTGCGTGACGACGCGCCGCCGGAAATAAGCTGCAGATAATCGACGACGATCAGGCCCAGGTTATGCTGGCGTTTCAACCGCCGGGCGCGGGTTCTGAGCGCGCTAACGGTGAGCGCCGGCGTATCGTCGATGAAAACCGGAATTTGGTGCAGCGTCGTCGAGGCCGCCGTAAGCCGGTTGAATTCCTCGTTCGCCAATTCGCCCTTGCGCATGCGGTCCGATGAAATGGAAGACTGTTCCGACAGGATGCGGCTGGCCAGTTGTTCGGCCGACATTTCCAGCGAGAAGAAACCGACGACGGCGCCTTCGCGGCCCTCTGTGCGGCTGTATTGGTAGGCGGCGTTATAGGCGATGTTGGTGGCCAGGGCGGTTTTGCCCATGCCGGGGCGTCCGGCCAGGATCAGCAGATCCGACGAATGCAGTCCGCCCAAAAGCTTGTCGATATCAATGAACCCGGTGCTGACGCCGGCCAGCCCGCCTTCGCGGTTGTGGGCGATGGTGGCGATGTTGATGGCGGCGATCACCGAGTCCTTGAAGGCCTGAAAGCCGCCTTCGTATTCGCCCGCTGTGGCGAGGTCATAGAGGCTTTGTTCGGCGGTTTCGATCTGGTCCGTTGCCGTTTTCTCGACATCACCGCCATAGGCCGCGTTGACCACGTCCTCGCCAAGGGAAATCAATTCGCGCTTCAGGAACAGGTCGTAAATGATGCGGCCGTATTCGCCGGCGTTGATCACCGTCACCGCCGATGCCGCCAAATCCGCCAGGTACGCCGGCCCGCCGATTTCGGCCAGGTCCTCGTCGGCCTCGAAATAGCGCTTCAGCGTCACCGGGTCGGCGATCTGGCCGCGCTCGATCAGCTTCGCGCAGGCTTCGTAAATGCGGCCATGCTGGGGATAGGCGAAATGCTCGGGCCGAAGGAACTCCGACACCGTCTCGTAGGCGCGGTTGTTGATGAACATGGCGCCGAGGAAGCTTTTTTCCGCCTCGATATTGTGCGGCATGGTGCGGAAGGGATTGCCGCCGGGCTGAGATTGCGAAATGCCGCTCTGAGCGTCTGGGTCGGTGGGGGTTCTTGCCGGTATCGTTGCCATGCCCAGAAACTAAGGGATAACGAGCGATGCGGGCTAGATTGAATAGCGGGGATAACAGTCTTTATCTGTGTATAAGAGGCAACGAATTTTTGTTGACGGCGGGGCCTTTCAGGCGGCGTGAAACCCTGGAAAAAATAAAAAAAAACGGCGCGCCATGATAAGCGCGCCGTTTTGAACAATTGTCGTGGGTCAGGCTTTATTCGGCTTTTGCTTCCCCACTATCGGCTTCAAGTTTTTCCTCGGCTACTTCTTCTTTCTCGGGCTCTTCCTCGGGGACAGCTTCCGGCCGGGCGCCTTCTTCGAAGATTTCATCGGCCTGTTCGGCGACTGCTTTGTCGGCAGCTTCTACGGCCACGTCAGGAGAGGCGGCAACAGGGGCGGTGGCCGTATTATCTTCCTCGTTGGTCACCGCATGACCGGTCTTGGTCTGGATTTTGGCCTCTTCAACGGACCGCGCCACATTGGTGGTAACGGCGACGGAGACTTCCGGGTGCAACATCACTTTTACCTGATGCAGGCCCAAGGCCTTGATCGGGTTGGCCAATTCAACTTGCTGGCGGGTGATGGTGAAACCGGCTTCGGTGACCGAGGCGGCGATATCGCGGGCATTGACGGACCCGTATAGCTGTCCCGCTTCGCCGGCCTGGCGGACCAGAATGACGGCGAGTTCGCTCATCTTCTTGCCCAACTTTTCGGCTTCGGCGCGATTTTCCAGGTTGGCGGTTTCCAGTTGCGCGCGCTGAGCGTCGAAATGTTTTTTGTTTTCTTCCGTGGCGCGCAAGGCTTTTTTCTGCGGCAGCAGGAAATTTCGAGCGTAGCCACTCTTGACCTTGACCACATCGCCCATCTGACCGAGCTTGTCGATCCGTTCCAGCAGTATAACGTCCATTTTTTTTGATCCTTTGCTTCGTTCTCTATCTCCTGGGCGCTGCCCGGGAGGTTAGTGGTTAGTTTCCATTGGACCTTTGGTTTTCAGTCCACTCCATTGTTCAATAGCGCCGAGTGCTGCAACCGCCAACACGACCCATGCCGACAACACCAATATTACATAGAAGACCACCAGCATCACTTGCGGGTAGCCCCACTTGCGGGCAAAGGTGTGAACCACCGAAAGGCCCAGAAAAAAGAACGGCACTGCCAGGATAATCACCAGGTTGCGGCCGGTATACTCTATTTCCCCCGACCCAATCAACGCCAATAAGGCGCTAGCGATCAACGGTAGGGAAATCCAGTTCGGCAGCTGCAAATCAATATAAGCCGGGGTCGGCCTGATATTTTTCTGCATTTTGACCAACAAGTTCTGGCCCAAAGTGGCGTTAACGATGATCATCATCAGCCAGGAAACGCCGACAAAACCGGGAAATAGCGGCGCCATGATTTCGGTGGCCATCTCGTGTTGCTGCGGTGTCATGGTCGGGGCGAATTCCTTAAGAACGGCTTGCAGGCTGCTGCTGACCGAGGCGGAAAGGGTTTGATCGCCGCCGAAACCGTAGGCGGCCACCATGGTGAAAACCGCCGCCGCCAGCAGGGTCAACCAGCACAGAACCTCGCCCGGAGGGAACCATTGAACTTTGTCCTCATTGGCATCGTCCGCAAGGGGCTGGCGTAACAATAATTGGCGCACCATCAACCAGGCGGGCAGAGCCAGGGTAATGCCGAAAAATCCCGCCGCCATGTTGCCGCCCAACAGGCCCGTGGCCATGAAGCCGGTGGCGGCGCTGATGCCGACGGCCCGGGGACCGAGGGCAAATCCGGACGCGAACAGCGGTAATGTCGCCAGATATACGAAAATCATGGCCCCTGGAACATGCATCAGGAACGATGTCGCGCCGATGGCACTGAACAGGCCGGCGCCGATGGCGATCAACATCTCCTTGGGCATGGTTCCCTTCCTCCGGGATACAAAGAAATCCCGGTTAGCGCGACAAGGCTACAAGGCCCTATCGGCAATCGGCGTTAGTTGACGAGAAAAGGCATCAACGCCAGGAAACGGGCTCTTTTGATTGCCCGGGCCAGTTCACGCTGCTTTTTAGCCGAAACGGCGGTAATTCGACTGGGAACGATCTTGCCCCGCTCAGAGGTATAGCGGACCAGAAGCTTGACGTCCTTGTAGTCGATCTTGGGCGCGTTCGGGCCAGCGAAAGGACAAGACTTGCGGCGGCGGAAAAATGACGGGCGTTTGTCTCCGCCGGGTCCGTCTGAATCGCCGGATCCACCGAATCCACCAGGACCGCCTCTACCACCACCCTGGGAACCACCACGAGGAGGCATCATTTGTCTTCTCCTTCTTTGTCTGCGTCGCCGGCTTTGTCTGCGTCGCCGGCTTTGTCTGCGTCGCCGGCTTTTTCAGGCGCTGCGTCTACGGCTTTTGGCTTATCAGCCACTTCCGGCTTTTTATCGAAGCCGGGTTTATTATCGAAGTCTCTGGGACCACGGCGGCCGCGGTCGTCGTCGCGGTCCTTGGCGCGAAGAACGGCGGACGGGCCTTCTTCTATCTCGTCAATCCGCGTCGTCAGGAAACGAAGAACGTCCTCGTTGATATGCATCTGACGCTCCATCTCCTTGATGGCGTCTGATGGCGTATCGAGGTTAAACAGAACGTAATACCCCTTGCGGTTCTTTTTGATCTTGTAGGCCAGCGAGCGCAGGCCCCACTGCTCTGTCTTTTTGACGGCGCCGCCGTGATCGGTGATGATTTTTTCGAAAGTTTCGGTCAAACCATCGACCTGGGCCGTGGTAATGTCCTGGCGCGCAATAAATACGCTTTCGTAGAAAGGCACGTTGTCTTCTCCCTTCGGATTTTCTCAACCCGTAAAATACTGACGGGCATAGCCGGGCCAATCCCGGCAGGAAGCTATGTGAAGGCGCGCACTATACAGATTTGCCCGAGGGGTGCAAGTGGGGCGGACAAGGCAAGAAAAGACGGTTTTTCCGCCCCGGCCCCGGCCAGGCCTTGACACCCGAGCGCCAGCGTTTTACGCCCGACTTAGCGGGCTGATACGGGGCACCCCGTTCAGGAGAAAATATCAATGACCCAAGCCTTCGTTTTCCCCGGTCAGGGCAGCCAGGCCGTCGGCATGGGCAAAGACGTGGCCGCTGCCTTTGCGGTGGCCAAAGACGTATTCGATGAAGTTGACGATGCCTTGGGCCAAAACCTGTCGACCTTGATGTTCGAAGGACCGGGCGACGAACTGGTGCTGACGGAAAATGCGCAACCGGCGATCATGGCGGTCAGTCTGGCGGTGATGCGGGTGCTGGTGAAGCAAGGCGGGCTTGATTTGGCTGCTCAGGCGGCATTTGTCGCCGGGCATTCCCTGGGCGAATATTCAGCCCTGGCGGCGGCCGGGTGCTTTTCCCTCGCCGATACGGCGCGGTTGCTGAAAATTCGCGGCCGCGCCATGCAAGACGCCGTTCCCGTCGGCGAAGGCGCCATGGCGGCGCTGATGGGGCTTGATTTGGACGTCGCCACGTTGGTCGCCGAAGAAGCCTCTAAAGTCGGGGTCTGCACCACCGCCAACGATAACGCGCCGGGCCAGGTAGTGGTATCCGGCACCACCCTTGGCGTCGAGCGGGCTATCGAAATCGCCAAAGAAAAAGGCGCCAAACGGGCCATCCTGCTGCCTGTCAGCGCGCCGTTTCATTGCCCGCTGATGGCGCCCGCTGCCGACGTCATGGCGGCGGCGCTGGCCGATGTGCCGATGGCGACGATCCCCGTTCCCCTCATCGCCAATGTTATCGCTGTTCCGGTGACCGACCCGACGGAAATCAGAACATTGCTGGTCGAACAAGTCACCGCCATGGTGCGTTGGCGCGAGTGTGTGCTTACTATGAAGGGGCAAGGCGTCGATACCCTGATCGAAGTCGGCGCCGGCAAGGTTCTAAGCGGGCTGGCTCGGCGCATTGACAGTGATTTGACCGCCGTTTCGCTCGGCACGCCGGAAACCATAGAAGAATTTTTAAAGGATTAGCCATGTTTGATCTCAGCGGCAAAAACGCACTGGTCACCGGGGCGTCGGGCGGCATCGGCGGGGCCATCGCGCGCACGCTGCATGCATCAGGCGCAAAAGTCGGGCTTTCCGGCACCCGCAAGGACGCCTTGCAGGCGCTGGCCGGGGAACTGGGCGATGGCGCCTACGCCGTCCCTGCGGACCTGTCGGCGGCGGATGGTGCGGAAACCCTGCTCAAGGACGCCGAAGCAGCACTGGGCGGCGTCGATATCCTGATCAACAATGCTGGCCTGACCCGTGACCAACTGGCCATGCGGATGAAGGACGAGGACTGGCAACAGGTGCTCGATGTCAACCTGACGGCGGCGTTCAAGTTATCCAAGGCCTGCCTGCGGGCGATGATGAAAAAGCGCTGGGGCCGGATTATCGCCATCACGTCGATTGTCGGCGTCACCGGCAATCCGGGACAGGCCAACTATGCGGCGTCGAAGGCGGGGTTGATCGGGATGTCGAAATCCCTGGCCCAGGAAGTGGCGAGCCGGGGCATTACGGTCAACTGCATCGCGCCGGGTTTCATTGCCACGCCGATGACCGATGCGCTCAGTGCCGAGCAAAAAGAGGCCATCATGGGGCGAATCCCGGCCGGGCGACTGGGGCAATCCGATGACATTGCCTCGGCGTGTCTTTATCTGGCCAGCGAAGAGGCATCCTACGTGACCGGACAGACCTTGCATGTGAATGGCGGAATGGCGATGATATGAGCCGTTTTCGGGGGTATCTGACGCTAAATCGGCGTCCGGGCATGAGTCCACTGGTCAAGGCAAAAAAAGTATGTTACGTAGCGGCACGCCGCTTCGATTAAGAAATTCAAATCCAATTTATCCGAGGAAAATAGACTATGAGTGATGTTGCTGATCGCGTAAAAAAGATCGTTTTGGAGCACCTGGGGGTCGAAGAATCCAAGGTCGTCGAAAATGCTAGCTTCATTGACGATCTGGGTGCCGATAGCCTGGATACCGTGGAATTGGTGATGGCGTTCGAAGAAGAATTCGGATGTGAAATTCCCGATGAAGATGCCGAAAAAATTCAAACCATCAAGGACGCGATCACCTTCATTGAAGGCCAAAGCGCTTAACGCCTGATGGTTGTCTGGGCGGGCCGTTGAAGTCGGTGCGCTATTTCTGAAACAGTATTCCTGTTGTTGTCGATCAGTGAGTAATCATGAGACGAGTGGTCGTAACCGGAATGGGCCTCGTAACCTCCTTGGGGTGCGGGGTCAAAACAAACTGGGATAGCCTGCTGGCAGGAAATTCCGGCATCCGGTCTATCCAGTCCTTTGACGTCAGCGACCTTCCTTGCAAAATTGCCGGTCAAGTCCCCTTGGGCGAAACTGCCGATGGCCACTTCAATCCCGAAGATTGGGTATCCTCAAAAGATCAGCGGCGCATGGACGATTTCATCGTTTATGGCATGTCCGCAGCGATCCAGGCGGTCACCGATTCCGGCTGGATGCCCGAGGCCGAAGAAGACCAGCACCGCACCGGGGTGTTGATTGGTTCAGGCATCGGCGGCTTAAATGAAATTGCCAAGAACGCGATCATGGTCGAAGAAGGCAAGATCCGCCGCATCAGCCCGTTCTTTATCCCCGCCTGCCTGATTAATCTGGTGTCGGGGCATGTCTCGATTAAATACGGTTTCAAAGGCCCCAACCATTCCATCGTCACCGCGTGCTCCACCGGCGCGCACGCCATCGGCGATGCGGCCCGCATTATTATGTGGGACGACGCCGACGTGATGGTCGCCGGCGGCGCGGAATCCGCTATCTGCCGTTTGGGCATGGCAGGCTTTAGCGCGGCCCGCGCCCTGTCGACCGGATATAACGACACACCGGATAAAGCATCACGCCCCTGGGACAAGGACCGCGACGGATTTGTCATGGGTGACGGCGCCGGTGTCGTCGTGCTCGAAGAACTGGAACACGCCAAGGCCCGCGGCGCCAATATTCTGGCCGAAGTCGTCGGTTACGGAATGTCCGGTGACGCGTACCACATCACGGCGCCCGCCCCAGACGGCAATGGTGCCGAGCGCTGCATGCGCGCCGCCCTCAAACGCGCCGGCGCCAACCCGGAAGATGTCAGCTACATCAACGCCCACGGCACCTCGACGCCTTTAGGCGACGAGATCGAACACGGCGCGGTATCGCGTATTTTTGCCGGCAAGAACGCTGATCTTGCCATGTCGTCGACAAAATCCGCCATCGGGCATTTGTTAGGCGCCGCCGGTGCGGCGGAGGCGATCTTCTCGATCCTGGCGATGCGCGACGGCGTTGCGCCGCCGACGCTTAATCTTGATAACCCGTCGGTCGATGACCGTATCGATCTGGTCGCCCATCAGCCCAGGGAAATGCCGGTCAACATGGCGCTGTCGAATTCCTTTGGTTTCGGCGGCACCAATGCGTCGCTTGTTTTCAAGGCGCTGGATTAAAGACTTGAGCATGACGCAAATTCGTCGTCGCAGATTGGTTCAATCTGCTCGGGATTTGCTCTAGATTGGCCCATGGGCCGTTTTCTTGAAATCACCCTTTCTTTGCTGGCTGGCGTGGGTCTGGTATTGGGCGGGGCCGTGCTTTGGGGCAATGCCCAGTTCAAACGACCGGGGCCGTCGACAACCGAGATCACCTTGGTAATTGAGCGCGACGCCGGCGTTAATATTATCGCGCGCGACCTTTATCAGGCCGGCGTCCTGTCGCATCAATTTCCGTTCCGCATCATGGCCCGTCTTGAGGCCAAGGAAAAACCGTTGCGGGCCGGGGAATATGCCTTCAAGGCCGGAATTTCGCCCGAAGCTGTTCTCAAGCATCTCCAGTCCGGCAAAACCGTGGTCCGCCGCGTCACCTTTGCCGAGGGCCTGACGACGGCGGAAATACTCGCGCAACTGGGGCAGACGAAAGGCCTGAAAGGCCTGGTATCCCCGATCCCGGCGGAAGGCGCGCTGTTGCCGGAAACCTATCACTTTTCATTCGGCGACCAGCGACTAACCATCATCAAGCGAATGCGCCGCGACATGCAGGGTCTGTTGGCCCGATTGTGGGCCAACCGCGCCCCTGATCTCCCCCTGAAATCAGCCAAAGAAGCCCTCGTTCTGGCCTCCATCATTGAAAAGGAAACCGGCGTGGCAGCCGAACGCCCGCGCATCGCCGGTGTGTTTATTAACCGGCTGAACAAAAAGATGCGCCTGCAATCAGACCCGACGGTGGCCTACGGCCTGACGGAAGGCAACGGCCAGCTCGGTCGGCCATTGACCAGGGCCGATTTAAAACGGCCCTCTGCCTACAATACCTATTTGATCGACGGCCTGCCGCCGGAACCGATTTGCAATCCGGGCAGCGCCTCGCTTGAGGCGGTGTTGCGACCGGCGCCAACGAAAGAACTCTATTTCGTCGCCGACGGCAGCGGCGGGCATGTGTTTGCCAAGACCCTGAAAGAGCACAACCGCAACGTCGCCCGGTGGCGGAAAATTAACAGGACCAGAAATTAGGGCTGGCTTTGGTCCATTAGCAGACATCGCGATACATTCGAGGGGGGAGCACCTCGTGATAGCACACGCGGCAGGCCACCAGTTTCGTGTCCCGCTTGAAAACGTGACGGACGCTTTCAACGCCGTGCCCGATGGCTATGATGTTTGAGCAGACCAATTAAGGAGCAGAGACATGACTTCTATCAAAATTCAGTTCACGCTTTTTTCGGCGTTTTATTCGCCGCTCATCTCGACCATGTCGGGCGGCTTCCTTGAAGAAGAGGGGCTGGAGCCCGACTGGTCGATCTCCCCGCCCGGCAAGTCGGCCATCGAGGCGTTGTTGGACGGTTCCGCCGATGTGGCGCAGTCGGCGCTGAGCCAGGGATTTACGACGCTGGGCAAGGGCGAGACGCCGAAGGTCAAGCACTTCGCGCAAATCAACGAGATGGACGGATTCTTCCTGACAGGCCGTGATGCCGACCCGGATTTTACCTGGGACAAGCTGGAGGGCGCGGATCTTGTTTGCTTCAAGGGCGGCCAGCCGCGCGCCATGTTCATGTATGCCTGCCACAAGGCGGGCATCGATTTCGACAAGATCAACCTGATCACGCCGGGGGGGGCCGCCGACATCGACAAGGCTTTTCGCGACGGCCAAGGTCAGTACGTTCAGCAACAGGGCCCCTTCCCCCAGCAACTACAGAAAGATGGTGTCGGCCACGTGGTCGCCCAGGTGGGCAAGCAAATCGGCCCCAACGGGTTTTCCTCGCTCTGCGCCACGCCCGAATGGCTGGGGACCGACATGGCGAAGGCCTTCATGCGGGCTTACAAGAAGACCCGGGTCTACATGAATGAGACTCCGGCCGCTGAAATCGCAGCGGCGGAAAAGCCTTATTTCCCCGATATCGACGAGGATGTGCTGGCCGATTGCATCGGAACTTACCAACAACTCGGCTGCTGGACGCCCCATGTGGAGATCACGCCGGAAGCCTACGCCGTTACCCAAGACGTGTTCGAACATTTCGGCACCTTGAAGGAACGCTACGCCTACGACCTGGTCTGCTGCCTGCCGCCAGCGACGGATTAATTTCGGGTTCAGCGATTCGCATTTAGGAGATTAAGCGATGCCCGAGAAATATCACCTAATTAGCTCCTACACCTGTCCTTGGGTGCAGCGATCCGTTGTTCGCCAAGACCCTGAAAGAGCACAACCGCAACGTCGCCAAATGGCGGAAAATAAACAGGAACAGAAATTAGGGCTGGCTTTGGGGCATCAGCAGACCGTTTAACGACTGCCTTCAAAATGCCTGCTTTTAGGGGTAAAGCGGAAGGTGATCATTGTTGTGCCCTTGATTTTTCCGCAAAAATGTTCTATATTTGTTCTTATCAATTCCTGCTCTTTGACATGGTGAATAAGGAGATGTCTTAACGTCCTCGCGGCGGCGGTTTTGTACGGCGGCAATCCTTCGACAAGCTCAGGATGAGGGGCTAAAATTCCCAACGTCTCCCCCCCCCCCCC
>LFEN01000055.1 GCA_001510075.1 Alphaproteobacteria bacterium casp-alpha2 | reverse complement strand
GAGCCGTGGCGGGTGAAATAGACATCCAGCACCCGGTGCCCCTTCGCCGCATCGAGCCGCAAGACCCCGAACACGACCAACGTGTCACTCGCCCCGTAGCGTTTGGCGATGGCGTTGAGGCGCTGCTGATCGCCGTCCATGGCCTGTTCCGCACCGATGGCGCCGATATCCTTGAGGTCGCCCAGCGGCATCAGGGTCGGCACCAGACCCAGACGTTTCTCGCGCCCCGCCCAGGCGTCCCGCCAGGGGTTGGGATCGTCCCACAAAATCAACGCCCCGGCATTCTGAAACACCGGCAAGACCAACACCGGTTTGGAGACGGTTTCGGCGAAGCTGAAGCCGAAATCATTGAGCAGTTTCCTGACTTCCTTGTTTTTGAACCGGAAGGTCAGCTTTGCCAGATACCGCACGGCGGAGGTTTTTTCCCCTTCGACGGAGAAATCACTGACAAAAGGGGCAATTTCTTCGGATGTCAATTTTGGCAGGCCGCCGTGTTCGATGCGCAGGGTCAGGCGTTCCAGAAGCTTCTGAAAAGCACGGGTTTGTCCGTCGGCCAGGGCCTGTTCGCGGGCCTTGGAAGCGGTATCGGCGGTGACATCGACAGTGATGTTGCTAACTTCGTAGACGTCCTTGGGCTGGGCCAAAACAGGCGCGGCAACGAGCACCAGAGCGGCGACCACAAAACTTGCGCAAATTCCCTGCTTAATCATGAAAATCAATCATTACAAATTGCCGCCGATACTTTATCTTCTGCCCACAGCTTGGCCACTGCCTGGCCATCAGGCAATCTACCATAGCCCGCCCGAGGAGGAAGAGTATTAGCCAAAAAAGGCCCAATAACGGCAGTAGTGCCAGTTACAAGGGGGCCGGCGTCGATATCGATGCCGGCAACGCCCTTGTTGACGCCATCAAACCCCTGGCGGCATCCACCAACCGACCGGGCGTGGCCTCAAAACTGGGTGGATTCGGCGGCCTGTTCGACCTCAAGGCGGCGGGCTTCACCGACCCGGTCCTGGTTTCCGCCACCGACGGCGTCGGCACCAAGGTGCTGATCGCCGATGCGGCCGGACGCCATGACACCATCGGCATCGACCTTGTCGCCATGTGCGTCAACGATCTCGTCGTCGCCGGGGCCGAGCCGTTGTTCTTCCTCGATTACATGGCCACCGGCAAGCTCGACGTCAATGCCGGCCGCGATCTCATCGAAGGCATCGTCGATGGCTGCAAGCAAGCCGGATGCGCGTTGATCGGCGGCGAGACGGCGGAAATGCCCGGCGTTTACGAGCCGGGGCGCTATGATCTGGCCGGGTTTGCCGTCGGCGCGGTGGAGCGCGAAAACGTGCAAAGCGGCGACAAGGCCAAAGCCGGCGACGTGATCTTCGGGCTGGCGTCTTCGGGGCTGCATTCCAACGGCTTTTCCCTGGTCCGCCATGTTATTGCCGAAGGCGGGCTGGATTACGCTGCCACCGCGCCCTTTGACAATCAACAAACGCTGGCCCAGGCGTTGCTTGAACCGACCCGGATTTACGTCAAAAGCTGCCTCGCCGCCCTGGCAACGGGCAGGGTTCAGGGCCTCGCCCACATTACCGGCGGCGGCTTGCTGGAAAACATCCCCCGCGTCCTGCCTGACGGCTTAAGCGCCGTGCTGGACGCCAACGCCTGGCCGTTGCCACCGGTGTTCGGTTGGCTGGCGACGCTCGGCGGCATCAAACCGGAAGAAATGGCGCGTACGTTTAATTGCGGCATCGGCATGGCCGTCATCGCCGACGCGGCCAAGGCCGACGCCGTCGAGGCAGCGCTTTTGGCAGCCGGTGAAACTGTCTTCCACATTGGCACCATCACCGAAAGCGCCGATGACCCGGTCGTCATCAACAATCTCGACGATATTTGGGCACAATGAAGGTCGCGGTGCTGATATCAGGCCGCGGCAGCAACCTGCAGGCGCTGATAGACGCTCAGATAAAAACCGGGGCCGAAATCGTTCTGGTGATTTCCAGCGTCGAAGGCGCCCAGGGGCTTGAACGGGCGGCAAAGGCGGGCATCCCCACGATCGTCATCAATCACAAGGATTTCGACGGTCGCCAACCGTTCGATGCGGCGATGACCGACGCCATCGAGGCCGGGGGCGCGGATTTCGTCTGCCTGGCCGGTTTCATGCGCATATTGTCAGACGACTTCATCGCTCACTGGCGCAACCGATTGATCAACATTCACCCGTCCTTGTTACCGGCCTATAAGGGCCTGAACGTGCAGCAACGGGTTCTCGACGCCGGAGAAGCGCAAGCCGGCTGCACCGTTCACTTCGTGCGCCCGGAAATGGACACCGGGCCGATCATCGCGCAGGCAAAGGTACCCGTCATGGCCGATGACGACGCTGGCTCACTGGCAGAGCGCATCCTGGAGCAGGAGCACGTGATCTACCCCGAAGCACTTAGACTGATTGCCGAGGGCCGGGTAAGGATTGAAAACGAACGGGTATTGATTGACGGGGCGGCCACGGACGCGCCGGACAATTTTGCCTAGCTAACCGACAATCTCATCATCTTCGAAGAAAAACTTGATTTCGATGGCGGCGTTTTCCGGGCTGTCGGAACCATGTACGGAATTGGCTTCGACGTTTTCGGCGAACAGCTTGCGGATGGTGCCTTCGGCGGCGTCGTCCGGGTTGGTGGCGCCCATGACTTCGCGGTTTTTGGCGATGGCGTTTTCACCTTCCAGAACCTGCACGACGACGGGGCCCGACGTCATAAAATCACACAGATCACTGTAAAACGGGCGTTCGGCGTGAACGGCGTAAAAAGCTTCGGCGCGCGCGCGCGTCAGGAGAATACGCTTTTGGGCGACGATACGCAGGCCCGCTTCCTCGAAACACTTATTGACGGCGCCGGTCAGGTTGCGGCGCGTTGCGTCCGGCTTGATGATGGAAAGGGTTCTCTCAACGGCCATGGGGGGAGGTCCTTATTTTTGTGATTATGCAGAGGGATAAGCGGGCGCGTTATACCGGCATCCCGCCCGGCTGGCAAGGAGGGAGAGGTCGGGTTCGGGAATTTGGAAATTCAGTTGGTGATGGTTTGAGCGTTCGTTACATAGCGCCGGTCGATGATTGAACCGCGGCGTTCCTGGCTTAGTTTCAAGGCCCAGGTTTCCTCATAGTTTTTGAGGAAAGCTTCAAGTTCTTGACCCGGCAACGGGCGGCTGAAGAAATAACCCTGGATCTCGTCGCAACCCAGCGAGCGCAGGAAGGAAAGCTGATCTTCCGTTTCCACCCCTTCGGCGGTGATTTCCATGCCGAAACTGTGGCCCAGGGTCGTCACCGCCCTGGCGATCACGCCGGAGTTTTCATCGGTGCCGATGTCATCGACAAATGCCTTGTCGATTTTAATCCGCTGTACCGGGAAACTGCGCAGGTACGCAAGGCTGGAATACCCGGTGCCAAAATCATCAATGGAGATGGAAACACCCAGATCAAACAAGTCCTTGAACAACTCGATAGAGGCCTCGGCGTTGTTCATGGCCAGGCTTTCGGTGATTTCCAGTTCCAACTGCGACGGGTCGAGCCCGGTATCTTCGAGAACGCCCTGGACCAGCTCTTGGAGGTCCGTTTCCTGAAGCTGCACGGCGGAAATGTTGACCGCCACCTTGATCGGCCCCAGTCCGGCGTCGGTCCAGGCTTTGTTCCGCGAACAGGCTTCGTGCAAGACCCATTCGCCGAGGGGAACGATCAGTTTTGAGCGCTCGGCAACGGGAATGAATTCCGCCGGCGACATGAAACCCTGTTGCGGGTGGTTCCAGCGAACCAGCGCCTCCATCCCGGTGATGCGATTGGTGGTAATGTTAAGTTTGGGCTGGTAGTGCAGCACAAATTCGCCCCGGTGCAGTCCTTCACGCATGTCGTCTTCGATGGAGCGGCGGCGCTGGATATCCTCGTGCATCTTGGAAACAAAGAAGCGGTAGGTTCCGCGCCCTTCTCCCTTGCCGTGATAGAGCGCCAGATCAGCGTTACGCAACGCCTGTTCGGGGCTTTCCGCATCATCGGGGAAGACAGTAATGCCGATGGACGCGTTGGTGTGAATTTTCCGCCCGTCCACATCGAAGGGGTTGGCAAAGCAATTGAGGAGTTTTTGCGCCAGCACGGCAACCCCGTCGGCATCAGCGGGATCGACCTGAATGATACCGAATTCGTCGCCGCCAAGGCGCGCCACCGTATCGGACGTGCGCACACATTCGCGTAATCGTTCGGCGATCCCCTGCAACAGGACATCGCCCGTATGGTGGCCCATGGTTTCGTTGATGTCTTTGAAGTGATCGAGGTCGATCAGGTGAACGGCGGCCAGCTTGCCGGTGCGCCGGGCAAGCACCAGCACCTGTTCCAAACGGTCCTGAAAGAGGGCGCGGTTGGGCAGGCCCGTCAGATCATCGAAATTGACGATCTGGTGTTCCGTTTCCTTGGTCTTGGTAATATCTCGACCGTAAATGTTGATGTAATCGGCATCGACCACCGACTGCAGGGTTAGAATGTAAAAATTGTCCCCGCATTGCATTTCCTTGTCGATGGCGGTTTTGCTTAAACCCGCTTCGTCGATCAGTGCGCCCCAGCCTTCAGGCAAACGGTCGCCGATGTCGATTTCAAGATAGGTGAGAAGACCGATAGCGGCAAAATTGGCGTACAGCACCGCGCCCTGGGTCGAGACCCGCATCACCGGATCAGGGTTTTCCTCGGAAAGACGGGCGATGGCATCGGTCCGCGCCTGCAGGCCGATGCGCTCTGCAAGTTCGTTCTTCAAGACTTCGTTGGCAGCCTTTAAATTTTCAAGACTATCGGGCATCTGTTTTCACCAAAAGAAAGCGCGTGTTTTTCGCAACCCGTTATAATCAAAATAGCTCAAATTAATCGGATATTAACCGTTAATATAAGGAAATTCGATAGAGCCAGTGTGTGACGACCGTCACTAAGCGGCAAAAAAAGTTGGATTTTATGTAAATTGAGAATATTTGCCCGAAACCCTTCCTGGCCCTGGGTTTCAGGAATTTTATATTCTAATCGCCATCGATAAAATCCGTCAGCGCGGCGACGAATTCGTCATGGGTCGGCGTTTCAACCGCCAATTGCCGGCCCATATCGGCAACGGCGCCCGACAGCCATGGTAATTCAAGCCGTTTGCCAGCCATCAAATCAAAACACATGGATGAATTCATCTCAGCCGGCAGACCGCAGACAAATTCCAGGCGCTGCTCAACCAAATCAGGCGCCAGGGTCACCCCCCGGGCGATGGCGACGGCGTAGGTTTCTTCCATGGCGTGGCGGAATTTCTGCCATTTTTCGGGATCATCACGGATCGGCCCGATCGGTTGACGATAAAGGCTGGTGATGCCGCTCAAGGTGCTCAGAAAAATGAACTTGGCCCACAACGAGGCAGTGATGTCGGCGGACAGCTCGGCATCACAGCCAGCTTTTTCGAAGGCCGCCAGCAGGGCTTTCGTGCGCTTGGTAAGGCTTCCGTCCAATTCGCCGAAGGTTATCTTTGCCATCGTGCCGGTATGATCGATCTGTCCGGGTTCGGTGATCTTGACGCCAATATTGGTGGTGCCGCCGATGACCCGATCGCGCCCGAAGGCATCAACCAGGACATCGCTTGCCGTGACCCCATTTTGGAAGGACACCACCATCGTCGCTGGACCAACCATCGGCGCCATGGCGCGGGCCGCGTTTTCGGTGTCGTAAAGCTTGACCATCAACATAACCACATCGGCAATGCCGACATCATCGGGGTTGTCGGTGGCCAGGGCCGGGTTGATGTGCAAATCACCTAGTTGGCTTTGCACTCGAAGACCATTTTTCCTAATCGCGTCCAGGTGGGCGCCGCGGGCGATGAAGTGCACTTCACAGCCGGCGGCGGCCAGCCGGGCGCCGAAATAACCACCGATCCCGCCGGCGCCGAAAATGACAATTTTCATCGCTTCACCTTATTCTTTCAATCCGGGGCTTTGGGGACTTTCGGATGACCTCGTTTCGGGATATTCATTCCCTACCCTTGCGCCCAACCCGGCGGCGGGGTTCAGGAGCAAGACCATGCCCGACGGACCAACGGCTGACAACACCCGAACGACGGTGAAAATGGCGATTTTTTACGGCGCTGTTTTTACCCTCATCGGCATCCATATGCCGTTCTGGCCGCTGTGGCTGAAAGCCAAGGGCTTGGGGGCGACGGAAATCGGCATCATTATCGCCGCCAGCGTCGGGCTCAAGGTCATCTTCAATCCGCTGATCGCCCATGCCGCCGACCGCCACGGCCAACGCCGTCCGATTATTATAACTTTGGCGGTTCTGGCGTTCGTGGCCTTCATGCTGTTTGCCTTTACCGACGGGTTTTGGGGGATTCTTCTGGTCAGCATTCTGTTTTTTGCCTTCTGGTCGCCGATCATGCCCTTGGGCGAAAGCCTGACCATGCTGGCGGGAAGCCGCGAAAAAGAAGCCGGGGAAAATAGCCGTGAACTGAATTACGGACGTATCCGCCTATGGGGGTCGCTGAGCTTTATCGCCGCCACCGTCGGCACCGGTTATCTATTGGCCGGACGATCGCCGGACATCGTCTACTGGATTTTGCTTGGCGCTCTGGTCCTGGTCATCGGCGCCTGCCTGATGCTGCCCCGGACACGCGCCCCGGTATCGACGCAAACAGGGTTTTCCACCTTCGAAGTTCTTCGTGACCGGCATTTCGTGCTGTTTATCACCGCCTGCGCCCTGATCCAGTCCAGCCACAGTGTCTATTACGGGTTTGCCACCCTCAATTGGCAGGCCCAGGGATTTTCCGAAAACACCATCGGCTGGCTATGGGCCGTAGGCGTCGTCGCCGAGATCATCCTCTTTATCTTCGGCGCCCGCCTCGTCGAGCGTTTGGGGCCCGGCGCCCTGATTGCGCTCGGCGGCATCGCCGGGGCATTGCGCTGGGCGCTAACCGGGCTTACGGATCAGTTGACGGCGCTGTTGTTTTTACAGACGCTGCATGCCTTTTCCTTCGGGGCGACACATTTGGGGGCGATTTATTTCATTTCGCGGCGTGTGCCCCAGCATCTTTCGGCGTCGGCGCAAGGCCTCTATTCCGCCGTCGTCATGGGACTGGTGCTGGGCCTGGTGATGTTATGGTCAGGCAGGCTTTTCGATCTTTATGGGCCGGGCGCTTATCAGCCGATGGCTTTTATTTCCGCCGCCGGCGCGCTGTTGGCGATTGCTCTGGTCAAACGCCGAGCCCGGCAAGAGCCGGGAAATTAGTTAATATTTATTTGTTTTAAGATGCTATAACCCCCCTGAACAAGCTTTCCTGGCGGCAAGGCGTGACCCATGAATTTTTTCGAATTAGTCCAGACCTTCGGATTTAGTAAAAACGACACGGAGACCATCGCCATCGTTTCCTTGCTGGTGTTGCTGGGTAATTTTTCCGGCGGCCTGATAAGCAACATCCTTGTCGCCTTCGGCGGCCCCATCCATGAACGAAAAATAACCGAACGCACCAGCTTCCGCCTGGCCATGGTGGCGGAACTAATTTTCCTAGTATACATCATTTACTACGAGACGGCGCTGTCCGGCACTACCTTCGGCACGGCGCAGATTATTTACTGGGGCTATCTGCTGTTGGCGGCGCCTCTGTTGGCGGCGCTCGGCGCGCAGCTGACATACCTGGCTTTTTCCGCCAAGATCGAAGGCCTGAAGAAGGAATACAAAGACTTCGAATCAGGTGGTGACAATGAAGATGGCAAGGACGATTAGGCGGCTTTTTTAATTCTTATTCCTGCCTTAGGCCCTTATTTTTTTCTTATTTCCTTCTCCTCGATTGCCTGGTTGCGGGCAAGCAAGGCTGCGGCCCGCTCGACCACGGGGACATCGATCATTTTTCCGTCCACGGTAATGGCGCCCAAGCCGGATTTTTCCGCTTCGGCGTATTCGCTGACAATCCGTTCTGCCTGATCAACCTCTTGCGGAGAATGTCTCATTTCCTGGTTCAGGATCGGGACCACACTGGGATGGATGCACGACGCGCCTTCAAACCCGAACCGGCGGGAACGCCGCACGGTTTCGCGGACCGCATCCAGGTCTTTGAAATCGGCGACGGTGCCGAGCATGCCGAGCGGCATGATTCCGGCGGCACGCGCCGCATACATGGTCAAGACTTTGGGCAGAAACAGCGTTTCCGGGTCGGGGATCATACCGGCGGCGGCGGCAAAATCCTCTCCGCCGAGAAAAGCAGCGGCATTGCGGGTATGGGCGGCGGTGATTTCCTCGGCCCTGAAAAGCGCCGCCGGACTTTCCACCATGGGCACAAACAGGATCGAGCCGGGATCCATCGCGCGTTTCTTTTCCAGTTCATCCACGAACCCGGCGAGGGCGTGCACGTGTTGGGCGTCCGGCACCTTGGGCAGCATCAGGGCGCGAACACCGGGTATAACTGCCGCCTCCAGGTCCTGGGCGCAGGCATCGTCGGGCCGGTTGATGCGGACCAGGACATCGGCACCGTTCCGGGCCGCCTTTTCCACGGAGGCCGCCAGCATAGAGCGGGCCTTGTCCCGTTCGGCCTCGGGCACGCTGTCTTCCAGGTCGAGGATAATAGCGTCGGCACCGCGCAGATGGGCTTTGTCGATGAAGCGTTCGTTATTGGCCGGTACGTACAATAGCGAACGCCAGACAAGTGATGGGGAAGGATTGAACTTATCCATTTAACACCCTTCTTCCACAACAGACGAAGGTTTGCCGGCAAGAATATCCCGGCTTTGCGGCAAGTCGATATAGAACATCGTTCCTTTTTCGGGCAGATTTTCAAAACCGATGTTGCCGCCGTGGCCCTCAACAATGGCCTTGGTAATATTTAGCCCCAAGCCGGTGCCTCCCTTGTGGCGGGTATCCGTTGAATCGGCCTGAGAAAATTTCTGAAAAATTTTCTCCTTGAAACCGTCTGAAATGCCCGGCCCCTGGTCCTTGACGGCAATCCTGAACGTATCGGCAGAGCGGGAAAGTGATATCTCGACCGTCGATCCTTTGGGGGAAAATTTGACGGCATTGGATAGTAGATTGGTCAGTGCCTGTACCAAGCGGTCGTAATCTCCGGAAACTTTGGCCTCCGGCAAGTCGTTGGAAAGGATGAATTGGACGCCGAACTTTTCGGCAAACCCCTCGTTGCTTTCGATCGCCCTTTCCAGGAAAGGCCCCAGGCGAACCGGCCGGAATTTGAACTCCATTTTTCCGGCTTCGATTTTTTCGATATCCAGAATATCGTTAATCAGGCGGACGAGCCGGTTTGAATTGGAATAGGCGATATCCAGCATGGACATCATTTCATCGGACAATTCCCCAACGTTACCGCCTCTGATCAGGCCAAGCGCCCCCATGATCGATGTCAACGGCGTGCGCAGTTCATGGCTGACGGTGGAGACAAACTCCTTCTTCGCTTTTTCCGCCTGCTGGCGCTCGGTGATGTCCTGGATAATGGCCACGAACATCGGTGGTGTTTCCCTGGTTGCGAATTGCAGGTTGACCTCTACCGGATAGCGGCTGTCGTCCTTGCGCCGGTGAACGGTTTCATAATGCAGCGTTTTGACTTTGCCCGACCGCAGCGGCCAGATCAGGGTTTCAAAAGAATCAGGGGTAAATTCCGGATTCAGATCAAGCGGCGTCAGGTGGCTGAGTTCTTCCAGGCTATAGCCCAGGTTTTCCCTGCCGCTTCTGTTAACGTCGATGTATTCAAGTGTCTCGGCGTCAAAAATGTAAATTTCATTGACCGATTCTTCGACGATCCGGCCCATCCGTTGTGCCGCGCCTCGCGCGCGGCGGCGCTCAATGGCGTTGATACGGAAAACCTCAATGGCGCGGGCCATTTCACCGATCTCCGTATCCTGCGCGATGTCGGTAACGGGAATTTCAAGATCTCCCCCGGCGAGCCGGGTCATGATGCCGGTCATTCTTTTAATCGGCGCCACCAATCGGGTGCGGGTCATCCACAAGGACGCGGAAATCAACAAGACGGTCAGGGTGAAACTGATCCAGATCGCATAAATCGCCATGCCCGAAACAAGTTCGAAGGCTTCACCAACCTTTTTCGCTTCGGCTTCGTTTTGGGCTGCGATTTCACGGATCAGGGTAACAAATGCTCTCAGCGCCGGTTGATCGTCAACCTTGATAACCTTGTCTATTTCCTGGGGCGGCACCCCTTCTTCCGTCAGGCGAAAAGCTTTTTCCAGATTCTTTTCGTAGATTTTCAGCGTAGCGAGAATATCCTGGATAGCCCCAAGTTCCGCCCCCGTCATCGGCAATTGCCGGTATTGGCCGATCAGGGTATGGGCCAAACTCATTTTAGCGTTCAACTTGTCCAGCAGGGAGTGGTCGTCCCGCAGCACGTAATTTTTAAAAAGATGAATCATGCCGCTATAGCCCATGCTCAGGTGCAGAGCGGTGATAATCCGGGGCTTGTTGGTACGGATGTGTTCCTTGTCCAGGGATTTGAAAATCTCCCTGTTCAGCAGGCCGAGGCTGGCCAAGGCCTTGGTATCATCCACCGTCACCAGCCGGTCAATTTCGCGGACCGCAAGGCCAGCCAGAATAAGTCGTTCAGCAATGACCAAAAACCGCTGGTAGTCCCCGAGCATCTTTTCGACATGTCCGAGGGCCTGTTTTTCCCGCTCGTTCAGCCCCAGCGTCCGGTAGCGAGACAAAGCGGCCCTGGCGCCGCCGATATTGGCTTTTACGAGGTCATTGTATTTCGTCTCGTGGCCTAGGATGTAGTTCTTGAAATTATGGATCATCCCGCCGTAGCCGATTTCCTGGTGCAGTGCATCAAGGGCGCCGGCTTTTTCCGAGCGGCCTTCTTCAAACGTGTTCCAGGTCGCCTGGATGTCGGAAATTTTGTCCTTGCTTATCAAAGCCGTGGAAATGAAAAATGCCCCGCCCAAGCCGAGCAGGACGACAAGCGCCCAGCCGATGGTGGTGATGCGAGGTTGGTGGAAGATACTCATCTCAGAATTAATCCAGTTTCTCAGATGACGCCACGACCGCGAAGCTCGGAAATTCGCTCTTCGCCGAGCCCCAGTTGCGCCAACAACACGTCGGTGTGCTCGCCTAAGTCCGGCGCCGGGAGGCGGAAAGTTCCCGGCGTATCGGACAGGCGGGGAATAATATTATGCATCGGCGCCGTTTCCAATTGTTCATCCGGAAGTTCGACCAGAACGCCCCGTTCCTTGAAATGTTCATCAACGATGATGTCGCGGATATCATAGATGGGCGACGCCGTGACTTCTCCCCTGCCAAAAATTTCCAGCACGTCTTCCAGTGTGCGTTGGCTGATCCAGCCACCGACGATTTCGTCGACCTCATCACGGTGGCGGACCCGGTCCTGATTGGTGCGAAAGCGAGGATCATCAATCATGTCTTCTCGGCCGATGACGCGAAAAACGCGTTCCGCCATGGATTGAATAGAAGCCGACAGGGCAATCCATTTTCCATCGCTGCTGCGGTAGGCGTTGCGCGGCGACGACGTGTTCGAGCCACTGCCGGACCGTTCCTTGATCCTGCCCGTCGCCTTGTAGGAAAGGGCGTCGGGACCGAGAACGGAAAACACCGGCTCCAGCAACGACAAATCGATGACCTGGCCCTTGCCGCCCTTAACCTCGACCTCGCGCAGCGCGATCATCGTCGCCATCGCCCCATACAGTCCGGCAATCATATCGGCCAGCGCCAGCGGCGGCAGCACCGGCTCGCGGTCGGGGAATCCGTTGCGCGCCGCGAACCCGGACATGGCTTCGACCAGCGAGCCAAACCCCGGCCGGTCGCGGTACGGTCCGGTTTGTCCGAAACCTGAAATCCGGGTCAGCACCAGTTTCGGATTGCGTTTATGCAGAACATCCGGGCCCAAGCCCATTTCTTCAAGCCGGCCCGGGCGAAAGTTTTCAACCATGGCATCTGCGGTTTCGATTAGATCAAGCAGGATGTCGATGGCTTCCGGCTGACGCAAATTCAGCGTCAGGCTTTTTTTGTTGCGGGCATAGACCTTCCAGTGTGACGGATAGCCGTCATCCTGCCAGTCGCGCAGCGGATCGCCTTTTTTCGGGGTTTCGATCTTGATGACCTCGGCCCCGAAATCAGCTAACTGCAGGCTCAACATATTGCCGGCAATCAGGCGCGACAGGTCGAGCACCCGGACTCCCGACAACGGGCCTTTTTTTCCGGCATCGAATTTCAGCATCTCAGTTGCCCTAGATCGTTCCCACAGGCGTGACCGGCGAGCCGACCGCGCCGGGCATCCTAAGCGGTGGCGCCGTCAGCATAAAGCGGAAGCGGTTCTGACGGCGCAACTCGGCGGCCAGTTCCGACAGATGCCAAAGCTCGCCCAAGTGAACGCCGAGGCGGAACAGGCAATGGCGATGGATCGGCAGGTGCGAGCGGCCACCCTGTGTTTCACCGTCGCCTTTCGAATTTTCGACCGCCATGTTGTCCGAAACGATGACCACCAGACCGCTGTCGGTAATCCATTGCAACAAACGCTCGTCGTAGCCATCCAGGACAGCGCAGGAATTATGAAGTTTCTCGGCGTCCGGGTTTCCATTCATGGCCAAAATCATATCGTCCCAGCCGGTGTGCAGGCACAGCATGTCGCCTTCTTCGACGACAACGCTGTCTTTGTCCAGAACCGCCATCAATTGTTCGTAGCCGACGGCGACGCGCTCGTCACCGAAATGAGCATGCAGGTTGACCATAACGCCGCGCCCCTGAACGCAGGTTTCCGCCATGTTTTCGATACCCAGCGCGCGGGCTCCCAGGGTGCCGTCGCCGGGCGTACCGCCGACATGCTCGCCGGGTTTATAGCCGTTGTAATAGACCGGTTTTGCCACCCCGTCGCCATCGGCATCGAACTTGGACCCGATATGGCAAAGGCTGTCCCACTGGGTCGAATACTGGCTGTAGAGAACAATCGCCTCGTCGCAGCTGACGTCCATGTCGCCGGGTTTAAATTCGTCCCAGACGTAATTGAAATAGACATCGTCTTCGACGAACACCGGCTTGAATTTCGGCGGGTGGCGTTTCGGGTTGACCGCGTTGCCGCCCGGCAGATCAAGCGGCAGGCTCAAACAAAAGCTTTTTCCGTCCCGGACTTCCGCCGCCGCCGCCTTGGTGCGCTCCGGCGTCAACAGGTTTAGCCGGCCCTTCTGATCGTCGTCACCCCAGTCACCCCAGGTCGAGCCTTCGGGTCTTTTTTTCCAGCGTTTGGTCATGTTGCTTCCCTTAAACCTCTTTTTTCCCTGTCGCGGACCCTTCGGCTCCGCTCCTCGCCTCTTGTTTCTTCTCCCAGCGGCCGTTTTCGGTTTGCCGCCAATACGTCAGATCATGGCCGGCGGCGGTATATTCCTTCCACCGCACCCTGGCCGCCGCGACGGCATCCGCATCGCGACCGTCGAACAATTCGAAGCAGCGCTCGAATTTGGAAACCCTGGCCGAACTCGCGCCGTCGGTCAGGAACAGAAATTCCGCCCCATTGGGGTTGTCGTCTTCGGTCGCCAGCCACACCGGCTGTTCTTCTGGGTTGTCGTCAGGGGCTGCGCCGTGCGGCAACCACGCGCCCTGCTCATAGGTCCATAAAATCCCTGTCAATGCCTCGACGCGCTCGTTTGATCCGGCCAGCACCAAGGCCCGCTTGCCGCCTTCCAGGGTTTTTTCCAGAAGTTTCGGCAGCACCTGCTCAAGCGGCAATTTTTCCAGATGATAAAAAGAAATGTCCGTCAAAAACGCCTCCGCCCGGATTATTTCTTATGGACCTCATGATTATCGGCGACCATTCGATCCAGCAACCTGACGCCGAACGCCGTCGCGCCCTTGGGCGACAGGTCCATGTCTTTCTTGGACCAGGTAACGCCGGCGATATCCAGATGCGCCCACGGCGTGCGTCCGACAAAACGTTGCAGGAACTGCGCCGCCGTGATCGACCCGGCGCCCCGACCGCCGGAAATGTTCTTCATGTCGGCGATGTCGGACTTCAGCATCTTGTCGTATTCTTCGCCCAACGGCATGCGCCATAATTTTTCACCGGTAATTTTTCCGGCCTCGGTCAATTGTTCGGCCAGCCGGTCGTTGTCGGCAAACAGCCCGGCGTATTCCTCGCCCAGCGATACAATAATGGCACCGGTCAAGGTCGCCAGATCGACGATGAATTTCGGCTTGAAGCGGGTGTTGGCGTAATGCAGCGCATCGGCCAGCACCAGCCGCCCTTCGGCATCGGTGTTCAGGACCTCAATGGTTTGGCCTGACATGGAGGTGACGACGTCGCTCGGGCGTTGGGCGTTGGCGCCCGGCATATTTTCCGCCAGCGCGACGACGCCGACGGCGTTGCACGGCGCTTTGCGCCCGGCCAGTGCCTTCATCAGGCCGATGACAACGCCGGAACCGCCCATGTCATATTTCATGTCTTCCATGCCGGCGGACGGTTTCAGGGAAATGCCGCCGGTATCGAAGGTCACCCCCTTGCCGACGAAACACAAAGGCAGGTAGGCCCGCGCTTCGGGGCCTTTCTTGGGCGCTTTGCCCTTCAAGCCCTTCCACTGCATGACCACCAGCTTGCTTTCACGGACGCTTCCCTGGCCGACACCCAACAGCGCCCCCATGCCGAGGCGCTTCATCTGCGCCTCGCCCAGAACCTCGACCTTGACGCCAAGCTTGGTCAGTTCCTGACAGCGCTTGGCCAATGTTGCCGGGTACAAGACGTTGGGCGGCTCGGTGACCAGATTGCGGGTCATGAAAACGCCTTCGATGACCTTGGCGCGGGTTTTGAAAATTTCTTTGGCCCGGGCCGCGCTCTTGCAGCCTATGGTCAGTGTCGTGATCAGCGGTTTTCCGTTGCCGTTGCCGTTGTCGTTGTCG
>LFEN01000054.1 GCA_001510075.1 Alphaproteobacteria bacterium casp-alpha2 | reverse complement strand
CCCCCCCCCACGGGAGTCTCAGGGCATCGTTAGAAAGAAAATTTCCAGAAACACCTAAGCTTATTCTAGCCCACGTTCCTGACAGGTAACTTACATATGGTAAAAATAAAATAAAACCAGTCCCTTAGGCCACATTTTCACCATCCGGGATTAGACGGATTTTCGCCAAAAACAGGCTTCCGCCCGCGCTTTTCAGCACGACGGATAAAATTTAAATGAAGCGGCAGGGTGCGCGTGCGGGATCATTACGAAAACTCTCCCGGCGCCATCCCTGCAAGTATCCTCCCGGGAAACTTGGGGCGCGCGCGCGCTAGCGCACAGGGACAGCCGGTCGCTGGCCGGACGAGATGCGTGACCTCGCCTTAACGTTATCAGCCGCAGCGGATGGTAGCGTCGTAGGCAAATTCGCGCTCATACCAGCCCGGCTTGATCCAGATGCCGATACGGTTTGTCGGCAATTTCGCGGTCCTGATCTTAAAGGATGCCCGCTGTCCGTCCTTCAGCCGCATGCGGCGTTTGGAAATCAGCTTTCTCTTGCCCTTCGTCATATTGTAAATGCGAAAGGTGCTGGTTTTCGGCCAGGCTTCACCGGAATTGCGGACCCGGAAAAAGGCGTTGCCACCTTTGCAATTTGCGGAAACGTCAATTTTCAGATGACCAATGGTCGCCTGGGCCGATTCCGCAGCAATGGAGGCAGTGGCTAGTCCGGAAATTGCGATGCAAGCAAGGGCACCAAGAACGTGTTTATACGTCAGTTTCATTTTTTTTCTCCTTATTTTTCAACGCATCGACCGGTGGGTTTTTTGCCCTGGAATTTTTATACCGACCGCGCGTGTCGACACCCGTTTCTGGATACCGAGATTCCCGAATACCATTCAGAAGTTAACAAAATGGAAACATCGGGGTTTTCTGCTTCTGCCTTGGCAATAAAATTCAAAAAAAACGCCGCCAGCGAAAAACGGGCGAAACCGGCCATAGGTAATGGGCGAAATTGGGGGAAAATGGGGTGGCTGACGGGGTTTGAACCCGCGACCTCCGGCACCACAAGCCAGCGCTCTACCAACTGAGCTACAGCCACCACAGGACATCGCATCGGCTTCATGCGGTGAGCCTTTATGTAGACGCATGCCCGCCAAGCGTCAAGCGTCGCCATTCCCCCGATGCCCCCTCCTTTGCGTTGCCTTGAAGGCCCGCCGTGGCTAATGTTCGAAACACAATACCCCCGCAGAAGGAAGCCCCCGATGAAGATTGAAATGGCCGCCGCCATGGACCGGCTCGGGACCGAGTCGGCCTTCGAAGTCCTGGGCCGGGCCAAGGCGCTTGAGCAACAGGGCAAACACATCATCAACTTAGGCATCGGCCAGCCGGATTTTCCGACCCCGGAACACATCGTCGAGGCTGCCATCAAAGCCCTTCGCGACGGCCATCACGGCTATACCCCGGCAGACGGCATCCCGGCGCTGAAACAAGCCGTCGCCGCCGATATCGCGGCCCGCCGCCATGTCACCATCGATCCCGCCAACGTGTTGATCGTCCCCGGTGGCAAGGTGACGATGTTTTTCGCCATCACCATGTTCGGCCAACCGGGGGCCGAGATCATCTATCCCAATCCCGGCTTCCCGATTTACCAATCCCTGATCAATTATTCCGGGGCCAAGGCGGTGCCGATGCCGCTGCACGAAAAAACCGGGTTTTCCTTCAGCGCCGATGAAGTCCTCGACCTGATCACCCCGAAAACGCGGCTGCTTATTCTCAATTCGCCCGGCAACCCGACCGGCGGCGTGGTCCCGCGGGCAGAAATGGAAAAGCTGGTGGCCGGACTGGAAATTCACCCCCAGGTTTGCATCCTGTCCGATGAAATTTACAGCCGCATGCTCTACGCAAACCACGAACACGTCAGCTTGCTGGAATTCCCCTCCATCCGCGAGCGCCTTATCCTGCTCGACGGCTGGTCGAAAACCTACGCCATGACCGGCTGGCGGTTGGGCTATGGGGTGTGGCCCGAAGCCTTGATCGAACCGGCAACCCGGTTGGCCATCAACTGCCATTCCTGCGTCAACGCGCCGACCCAATACGCCGGTATCGCCGCCCTTGAAGGACCGCAGGACGCCGTCGAGGCCATGGTCCGGGCCTTCGATGAACGCCGCCTGGTCATTACGCACGAGCTGAACCAGACCAAGGGCATTACCTGCGGTGCCGCTGCGGGAGCCTTTTACGCCTTCGCCAACATCACCGGCACCGGCCTCAAGGCGGCTGAATTTCAGGACCGCATGCTCAATGAAGCCGGCGTCGCCACCATCGCCGGCACCAGCTTCGGTGAAATGGGCGAAGGCTTCGTTCGCTTCACCTACGCCAATTCCAGGGACAACATTAAAACCGCCATTGGCCGCATCCGGGAAAACCTTTAACCGCCATCGTTTCGTGGTATTATCAGGGCTAATAAAAAGCCCGCATGTTTGCAGGGCAATTGCCTATTAAATAGGCACACAAGGGAGAAAGACAGCGCTTTATCTGGCCCCGCCAGATTGTGTAATTATTTGAAAATATTGGTGAATTAGCCCCTGCAGCAGAGGCATGGCCGTTGGCATGGTTTGTGCTGTTAGGAAGGTGAGTTGGGAGTTAAAACAAACAAATGAAAAAAATCGAAGCCATCATCAAGCCCTTCAAACTCGACGAGGTCAAAGATGCCCTCCACGAGGTCGGGTTGAAGGGCATTACCGTCATCGAAGCCAAGGGCTTCGGCCGCCAAAAAGGCCACACGGAACTTTATCGCGGGGCCGAATACGTCGTCGATTTCCTGCCCAAGGTAAAAATCGAGTTGATCATCGAGGATGACATGCTGGAACGCGCCGTCGAAGCTATTCAACAGGCTGCCCACACGGGCCGCATCGGCGACGGCAAGATTTTCATTTCTTCCGTGGAGGAAGCGATCCGCATCCGGACCGGCGAAAAAGGAAATGATGCGATCTAGGGGCCAGCCCCACCGGATCGTCCCCACCGAGCAATTTTTCATCGTTCAATTTCTATAATTTACGGGAATAGGAGCCCACTACAATGTCACTGGATTGCAAGAAACCCGAGGATGTCCTCAAAAAACTGAAAGACGACGGCATCGAATTTGTCGATCTTCGCTTTACCGACCCGCGCGGCAAATGGCAGCACCTGACGATGACCACCGCCTTCATTAATGACGACTCGTTCACCGACGGCATCATGTTCGACGGCTCGTCCATCGCCGGCTGGAAGGCGATCAATGAATCCGACATGTCGCTGATCCCCGATCCGACGACGGCGGTCATGGATCCCTTTGCCGCCCAACCGGCGATGATCATGGTCTGCGACATCATGGAGCCGACCACCGGCCAGGCTTATGGCCGTGACCCCCGGTCCGTGGCCAGGAAGGGCGAAGCCTATCTTGGCTCCACCGGCATCGGCGATACCGCCTACTTCGGCCCGGAACCTGAATTCTTCGTTTTTGACGACGTCCGCTTCGACGTGCAGATGAATTCCTGCTTCTATGAATTCTCTTCCGACGAAGGGCCCTACGTTTCCGGCCAGATCATGTCCGAAGGCCAGGGCAACATCGGCCACCGTCCGCCGCCCAAGGGCGGTTACTTCCCGGTGCCGCCGGTCGATTCCGCCAATGACCTGCGCGCCGAAATGGTCACGGTGATGAGGGAAATGGGCCTCAACATGGACAAGCACCACCATGAAGTCGCCCCCAGCCAGCACGAGCTTGGCTTGACCTACGCGTCTCTGATCAAAAGCGCCGATAACGTGCAGATCTATAAATACGTCACCCAGATGGTCGCCCACACCTATGGCAAGACGGCGACCTTTATGCCCAAGCCGGTGGCCGGCGACAACGGGTCGGGCATGCATGTTCACCAATCGATCTGGAAAGACGGCAAACCGGCCTTTGCCGGCGCCGGGTATGCGGACCTGTCGGACATGGCGTTGCACTACATCGGCGGCATCATCAAGCACGCCCGCGCGCTGAATGCCTTCACCAACCCGTCCACCAACAGCTACAAGCGGCTGATCCCCGGCTTCGAAGCGCCGGTGTTGTTGGCCTATTCGGCCCGCAACCGGTCCGCCAGTTGCCGCATTCCGTTTGTACCGACGCCCAATGGCAAACGCGTCGAGGTCCGCTTCCCCGACGCCACCGCCAACCCCTATCTGGCGTTTACGGCGATGATGATGGCCGGCCTCGACGGCATCCAGAACAAGATCGATCCCGGCGACCCCATGGACAAGGATCTCTACGATCTGCCGCCCGAGGAACTGGCCGGCGTGCCGACGGTCTGTGGATCGCTGCGCCAAGCCATGGACCACCTCGACGCCGACCGCGATTTCCTGAAAAAGGGCGACGTCTTCTCGGACGACCAGATCGACGCCTACATGGAACTCAAATGGGAAGAAATCTACAACTTCGAACACACGCCGCATCCGGTCGAGTTCACGATGTATTACTCGTCCTAGAGCGCGACGGAACTATTCCGAAATCAAGGGCCGTCCCCGAAAGGGGGCGGCCCTTTCTTTTATCTTCCGGGAAGCTTGACCGTAAAGGTCACCTCACCGGCCTTGTGCACGTTATCCCAGGCGCGGACGATCACGCTGGTGATGCCGGGCGGGATTTTGACACTGCCGGACCCGCGCGTGAACGGCTGTTCGTCGACATGCGGATGGTACAGCACACGGGTGTCCAACGCCTTGCCGTCGGGGCTGAGAATTTCAAACTTGTTGGCGTAATGCTCCCAGCCCGTATCGGCGTGTTTGACCGTCGCCGTAAACGAGAATGTGTCCCCGGTGCCCAGGCTTACCGTCGCATGGACCACCGAGGCCTTGCCGGCGGCGGCTTCTGTGGACCAGATGGCGGCCAGAAAAGCAGCCAATACGGCTATTCGTCCAATACGGTTGATCATTTTAAACAGGCCTCCGGTTCGGGTTACGCCTGGGCGATCATGAAACGTGATCAATTCATCGCGTCAAATCAAGACGGTAACAAATAATTGATAAAAAGGGTTGCATGGCTGGATTAATTATGTTCTTGTTTCGTTCTCAAGTAAACAAAGGAATCAGGACCATGCAAAAAGACACCTTCGCCAAAGAACTGCTCGCCCTTACGGTTTTGTTCATCGCCGGCTACGCCAGCATGCTGGTCGGGTAAGAGTCTATTATTCCGGCGGTACCGGCCGTTTTTTCCCGTTGTCGTCGAGGGCGACGAAGGTAAAGACCCCTTCCGTCACCTTGACCCGGTCATTGACTTCGCGTTTTCTCAGCGCCCAGGTCTGAATGAGGATGGTGATCGAGGTGTTGCCGACCTTCTGGATATCGGCGTAACAGCAGACCACGTCGCCCACCAGCACCGGTTTGTGAAACGTGAAGCCATCGACGGCGACGGTGGCGACCCGGCCATGGGCGCGGGCGTAAGCCGTGATACCACCGGCGATATCCATTTGCGACATCACCCATCCGCCGAAAATATCGCCGTTGGGGTTGGCGTCCGCCGGCATCGCCAATGTACGGATCGCCAGTTCGCCTCTTGGTTCAGTCATTGTTTTATTCCCAAAACCACAATATCTTGTAGATAACTTCCTGATCGCTACTTTATCATGCCTTCGATAGAGAGACAGGATTTATTGACCGCTAACCAGCAAGACCAACAATAACAGGAAACACGAGCGATGACGGGCGATCTTTTTACGGCAGCAAAAGCCAAGAAACCGGCGAAAAAGACGCCAGGAAAAAGCCCCGTCAAAAAGGCCGCCAAACAAGCTTCCCCCAAGCCCCCTGCACCGGCGGGCAAAGCGGGCAGCTATTCGGCCAAGGATATCGAGGTCCTGGAAGGGCTGGAACCGGTCCGCCGCCGTCCCGGTATGTACATCGGCGGTACGGACGAACGCGCCTTGCATCATCTGGCGGCAGAAATCCTCGACAACTCAATGGACGAAGCGGTCGCCGGACACGCAGGCCGTATCGAAATGCACCTGGCCGAAGACCAGACCATCACCATTTCCGACAACGGCCGCGGCATTCCTGTCGATGCGCACCCCAAGTTCAAGGGCAAGTCCGCCTTGGAGGTGATTTTGACGACGCTGCATTCCGGCGGCAAGTTTTCCGGCGATGCCTACGAGACATCCGGCGGCCTGCACGGCGTCGGGCTTTCCGTGGTCAACGCGCTGTCGGACAAGCTGGTCGTCGAGGTCGCCCGCGACCAAAAACTCTATACCCAAAGCTTCGCCCGCGGCGTTCCGAAAACACCGCTGAACAAACTTGGCTCGGTGAAAAACCGCCGCGGCACCACCGTCACCTTTCATGCGGACGCCAAGATTTTCGGCGCCCACAACCATTTCCGCCCGTCCCTGCTCTACCGCATGGCCCGCTCCAAGGCCTACTTGTTCGGCGGCGTCGAAATCCGCTGGTCCGTCGATGCCAAGCTGATCATGGCCGACGACAAAACACCGATAGAAGACAAGCTGCATTTTCCGGGCGGCCTGAGCGATTTTCTGGTCTCGACCCTGGCCGGGCGCAAGACCCTGACGCCCGAACCGTTCTCCGGCAAGGCCAAGTTCTCCGGATCCAACGGGGGCGGCGAGCGCGGCGGCAAGGTGGAATGGGCCGTCGCCTGGCCGCTGGATGAAGACGGGTTCTTCAATTCCTACTGCAACACCGTGCCGACGCCCCAGGGCGGGACCCACGAATTGGGCCTCAGGGGCGCGCTGGCCAAGGGCCTGCACAAATACGGCGAATTCATCAATAACAAGGCGGCGGCCAAGATTACCGCCGAAGACGCTATCGGCGACGCCTGCATTATGCTGTCGCTGTTCATCAATGACCCGCAGTTCCAGGGCCAGACCAAGGAACGCATGGCGACGCCGGAAGCACAGAAGCTGGTCGAAGTCTCGCTCGGCGACCATTTCGACCACTGGCTGTCGGCAGCGCCGGATCTCGCCAAGGCGGTGCTCGAACACGCCATCGAGCGCGCCGAGATACGCCTGAAGCGGCGCCAGGACAAGAAGATGAAGCGCCAATCCGCGACCAAGCGCCTCAGGCTGCCGGGCAAGCTCACCGATTGCACGTCCGATACCGCCCAGGGTACGGAAATTTTCCTCGTCGAGGGCGACAGCGCCGGCGGCTCGGCAAAATCGGGGCGCGACCGCAAAACCCAAGCCGTGCTGCCCCTACGCGGTAAAATCCTCAACGTCGCCAGCGCGACAATCGACAAGATCCGGGCCAATCAGGAAATCAACGATTTGATCGAGGCCTTGGGCTGCGGCATCGGCGATCAATTCATGCCCGACGATCTGCGCTACGAGCGCGTCATTATCATGACCGACGCCGATGTCGATGGCGCCCATATCGCCGCGCTATTGATGACATTCTTCTTTAAGGAAATGCCACAACTTATTGAAACAGGCCATCTTTTTATTGCCATGCCGCCGCTCTACCGGATCACCCAGGGCGCGAAGACCGTCTACGCCATGGACGACGCCCACAAGGACGCGTTGATGAAAAAGGAATTCACCGGCAAGGGCAAAATCGACATCAGCCGCTTCAAGGGGCTCGGCGAAATGCCGCCCAAGCAGCTAAAGGAAACGACCATGGACCCGGGCTCGCGCACCCTGCTCCGCGTCACCGTACCGCCCATTCATTCCGTCGAGGACAAGGCCGAGCGCCGGGAAACCGCCCAACTGGTGGAAAAACTGATGGGCAAGAATCCGGAACTGCGCTTCCAGTTTATCCAGGAACACGCCCAGTTCGTCGATCAGATCGACGTTTAGGCGAAAAGCCTCCTACCCCCCCCCGGTTTTACCCCTTGCCGTAGCTGTGGCCGTAGGAAAAGGCCGCCTCGACCTGCATTTCCCAGTTTTTGGGGGTGTCGGCAAATTCCGGTTTCAGGTCAATTTCCAATAGCGCCGCCTGCCCGGTCTGGCCGCGGCTGGACAACACTTTGAGGAAATCGAAAAACGATTCCACTTCCGAGTGCTCGATCATGATCTGGCTTAGTCGAATGGGAGGTATGGACATGGCTTCTGTGGCTCCTGTTTTTCAATTAATTCCATCAGGGCGCGGGGACCAACCCCGCCGTTTCTTCAAATCCCAACATCAGGTTCATATTTTGCACCGCCTGCCCACCGGCGCCTTTTCCCAGGTTATCCAGTTGCGCCGCGACAATGGCCTGGCCTTCTTCTGCGTTGGCGAACACATGCAAACGGACCGCATCGGTGCCGTTCATGGCTTCCGGTTCCAACCCCGTCATCGCCGCCGTTTCCGCCAGCGCCGCAACATCTACGAAAAGACAGTCCCGGTAATGGACGGCCAGGCAGGCATGCACGTCCGCAGGCGTCGGCTTGCCCGGCAACGACCATAACTGCAACGGCAACTGCACGATCATGCCCTGGCTGAAGCGCCCGACGCTGGGCACAAACAAGGGCCGTATTTTAAGGCCGCTATGGACCTCGATCTCCGGCACGTGCTTGTGCTTCAGGCCAAGGCCATAGACCCGAAAGGCTTCTTTGGTGTAATCGGCGGAATTCTCGTCCTCGAAACTCTCGATCATCTGCCGCCCGCCGCCGGAATACCCGGAAACGGCATTCAGGGTTAGCGGATAATCCGCCGGCACCAAGCCGGCCGACACCAGCGGATGCAGCATGGCGATGGAAGACAGCGCATAACAGCCGGGATTAGCGACGCGCCTGGCGGTTGCGATCCGTTCTTTCTGTTTGCTTTCAAGCTCGGGGAAGCCGTAAACCCAGCCCTCGGCAACCCGATGCGCGCTCGAAGCGTCAATAACCCGAACGTCGTCGTTGTCGATCAGCGAAACCGCTTCTCTCGCCGCATCGTCCGGCAAACACAATATGGCCAGATCGCAACCGTTCAGCATCGCCGCCCGGGCCGCCCGGTCCTTGCGCTTGTCGCCGGCGATAGACATCAGTTCGACATCGTCCCGGCCAGCCAGCCGGTCCCTGATTTGCAGGCCGGTGGTGCCGGCCTCGCCATCGATGAAAATTTTTGCACTCATGATTTCAATTCCGGGTGGTCCAGATAGCGGACATCTTTAACGTCATTTGGCAACGGATTGATAAACGCAAACCCCTGAGATTGCAGAAGGATGATTTCCGCATAGCCGGCGGGGATAATCGTCATAAACCCGTGCATGTCGGAAGCTTCAAACCCTGCCCTTTTCATGGAATTAGCGCACATCCGAAATTCAACCCCGCGCCCGGCCAAGTCCGCCGCCTGATCAACGATGGCGCGGTATTTAGCGTAGTTCTCCTTGGCGAACAACCTAAGCTCGGGGCCGTGCGAAACCACCACCGTCCTGCCCAGCACGGCGTTGGCTGTATTTTCGATGAACCGCCAACAGTGTTCCAGATCTTCGGGCGCCACGTAGCTAAGGTCGACGACCCGGTCTATCGACGGATAATCGTGCATGTCGATTGTTGCGGTGCCATAAGGCGTTTGTTCTTCGTCGTCGGTCACGATACTCACCAAATGCTAAACAAAAAAAGGGCGTCCCCGCCGTCTTAACGGAGGGACGCCCAATCTTAGAGCAAAATCCGTTATTTAGGCGATTAACGTTTCGAGAACTGGAAGCTACGCCGCGCCTTCTTGCGGCCGTACTTCTTGCGCTCGACGACGCGGGAATCGCGGGTCAGGAAACCTTCGCTCTTGAGCGCGCCCCGCAGCCCCGGCTCATATAACGTCAGCGCCTTGCTGATGCCGTGCCTGACGGCACCGGCCTGACCGGACAATCCGCCGCCTTTGACGGTGCAGAAGACGTCATACTGGCCTTCCCGGTCGGTGACGGCGAAGGGCTGGTTGATGACCATTCTGAGCACCGGACGGGCGAAATATGTCTCCAGTTCCCGGCCATTGACGGTGATGGTGCCGGGTCCGGGTTTGATCCAGATACGGGCAATAGCGTTTTTGCGCTTGCCGGTGGCGTAGGAACGGCCCCGGCCGTCAATCTTCGGCTCGACCAATACGATTTCTTCGCCCTCGGGAGCAACGCCTTGCGGAACTGCGCCGGCGTCTTCGGCCGCCGGGGTCTCGGCGACCTCGGCAACTTCCGGTTTCGGCGCTTCCATCATTTCCTTGAGGTCGGCCAGTGTTTTATGTTCTTCGGCCATGCTCAGGCTCTCCTCTTGTTTTTAGCGTTCATGGCGCCAACATCCAGGACTTCCGGATTCTGCGCCTGATGGGGGTGGTCTGTGCCCTTGTAGACATGCAGTTTGCGCATCTGCTGGCGGCCCAGGGGATTGCGGCTGATCATCCGCTCAACGGCCTTCTGCACCACCCGCTCGGCATAATTGCCGGACAGGAGAGCGCCGGCGGTGCGCGATTTGATACCGCCGGGATACCCGGTATGCCAGTAATAGGTCTTGTTCTCGGCCTTGCGTCCGGTCAGGTGCACCTTTTCGGCGTTAATGACGATGATGTTGTCGCCACAATCGATGTGCGGCGTAAACATTGGCTTGTGTTTGCCACGAAGCCGCAAGGCGATGATGCTGGCAAGGCGACCCAGAACCAGGCCGTCGGCATCAATGACGAACCATTTCTTTTCCACGTCCTCGGGTTTTGCCGAATAGGTTTTCATGAGCTCATGTCCGTTGTCTTAAAACCGTTTAAAAATTCCACTGCGAAGCACAAGGCTGCGCGAAGGCGCGGAGTATGTCACCATTTCTGTGCAAGTCAACGGGGAATTTTTCAAGAAATTCCGTAGGTTAGCGCAACGGTATTATGATACCGCACTGCCTTCCGGGGGGATGGAATAGGTCCCGGTGGCGTGGGCCACGGGTTCGTCATGGCCGTCGGAATGCAGCGTCACCTCAACCACCGCCAGCCGCTTGCCGACTTTCAGCAGGCGCCCTTCGGCCATCAGGTCGTCCGGGCTCGGCCGGTGCAGGAAATTGATGTTAAAGCTCGTCGTTACCGCCAGCTTGACGATGCCGATGGCGCCCAATACCACGGCGTACATGGTCGCGTCCGCCAGCGCCATCATCGTCGGCCCCGATACCGTACCGCCCGGCCTGAGCATGCTATCATCGAAGGGCAAGCGCACCGTCGCCGTATCTTTACCGATGGCGTCGGCGCGCATCCCGGCCTCGACGGCCCAGGGCATTTCCTCGGCCATCAGGTCATTAAATTGTTCGGCGGTGATTTTCGGCAAAGGACTAGTTTCCGTTTACGTAAAGGTCAGTCGCTTGTACCATTGTCATGCCTACGCAGGCTAGGGAGAATGCTATTCATGAGTAACGCCCCCATCTTGTTGCGCGACGACAAGGACGGCATCGCCACCCTGACGCTCAACCGGCCGGAAAAGTTCAATGCCCTGTCGACGGAGTTGATGGGCCTGATCCAGAAGGAACTGGACGCCCTGGCGCTCGACAGGACCATCCGCGTCGTCATCCTGGCCGCCAACGGCAAGGCGTTCTGCGCCGGACACGACCTTCGGGAAATGAGCGACGATCCAGGCCCGGAAGCCATTCAGGCCCTGTTCGACCAATGCAGCAAGATGATGGTGACGCTGACGAAAATCCCGCAACCGGTAATCGCGCGCGTGCACGGCATGGCCACCGCCGCCGGTTGCCAACTGGTCGCCCAGTGCGATCTGGCCATCGCCGCCGAAGGGGTGCGGTTTGCCACCTCAGGCATCAACGTCGGCCTGTTCTGCGGTACCCCCATGGTTGCCGTTACCCGCAATTTGCCCCGCAAGCAGGCCATGGAGATGCTGTTGACCGGCGAATTCATCGACGCCGCGACAGCAGCGCAATACGGCCTGATCAATCGCGTCGTCGCACCGGATAAGCTGGATGCCGACGTGCAAACCCTGGCTGAAAAAATCGCTGCCCAGGGTCCGGCCTTCATCGCCGCCGGCAAACACCTGTTTTACCGCCAGATCGAGGACGGCCTGGCCAGCGCCTACCAGGAAGCCACCAAAACCATGGTCGACAACATGCAACGCGGTGACACCCGCCAGGGCATCGATGCGTTTTTGGACAAGCGCGACATGCCCAAGTGGCAGGACCGCTGAAACAGCCCTAAACGGTGTTGGAAACCTCGACCAGATTATCATCCGGGTCGCGGAAATAGACGGATTTCAACGGCCCCGTGGCGCCGGTTTTATCGACCGGGCCTTCGATAATAACAACGCCCGAAGCGTCAAGGTGGGCAATGACGTCGGCCAGCGGAATTTCCGTAATCAGGCAAAAATCACCGGAACCGGGGACCGGGTTTTTGGCTCTGGGGTCATATTCGTTGCCCGCCGGGTGCAGGTTGATTTTTTGTTTGCCGAAGCCGAGCGCCACCCGCCCACCGGCAAAAACAATTTTTTCCATGCCCAGTATGCGCGTGTAAAAGTCACAGGTGGCGTCGATATCGGCGACGGTCAGGACCATATGATCAAGCGCGTTGATGGTAATCCCAGATGTCATATTCATTTAAACTTGGCCGGCGCCAATGTCGGCCTGTTTGCCCGTCGCCGGCACCAGCACACATCCATCGACCCGCCAGGAACCGTCATCCATCTGCACCATCGGGAACAGGGCGACGACGGCGTTTCCATCGGGGCCTAGCAGCAACACGCGCTGCACCAGCCGCCCTCTGGATGCGGCAAGATTAAGAAATGTTACGGATTGTGGCCGGTAGACGGCTTTATAGGCGCTGGAAAATTTCAAAAGATAGGCATCGGGGGTGCCGAATTGATCTTGAACATCAGGAGAAGCAAAGGAAAAAGCCTTATTTCCGTCGTCTCGCTGGAAGGCCTCTATTTGGCTCTTGATGACGGAAATGACGGAACGCCTGAGGTCGTGTTCCGGACCACTAAGCGCCGGCCCGGCAACATTCAAGACCAACAGATAAATCAGGAAAATACGTTGCGCCGCCCGGAAAAACCGCCGATTTCCCAGCAAGGAAATGAAGCCCAACATTTCGGGGAGTCCTGACCAGCCGCCGCTAACCGGTTAGCCTGAGGTTCGGGGATAAACGTTTAAGATCTTTAAGACCGGAATTAATCTCGGCGGTTTCCCGCTCGACACCGGGTGGAAGATCGGTTTTGAGCTTGATCAGTCGAACTTCACTCTCCAGATGTTCCATCCGAACTTTCAAGGCCAATAACGTTTGGTGGTTTTCATCAATGGAATCGTGGATCTTGCTCAGAAAAGGCTTCAAGGTAGCGTCATTTCGCGTGTCAACGCGCGCGACGGCCTCACTGGTAAACCAGATTGCACCTAACGCCATTATAAAGGCCGTAAAGGCAAGAACTGCAGTCATCTTTGATACCCCAGGCTTAACGGTTGCGATTTTTATTGAACGCCAACCCTACCTGCGAACGGTAAAAAAAAGATTAACCGGGTATTCTGTTTGAATTTGAAGGGGTCGTATCAGCCGTCAGCGGAAATACGCTCGACCAATTTTTGCAAAACCGCATCGGCTTCGTCTGCATTGACCACACAGCCCCCTGCGGAAACGTGACCGCCGCCACCAAATTCCAGCAACAGGGAGCCGATATCGACGTTCGACGATCTGTCGAGAATGGATTTACCGACGGCAAAACGGACCTTGCCGGCGGCGCTGTCATTTAAAAGATTAATAGAAATATTGCATTCCGGGTTCAGGGCATAAACCAGAAACCGGTTACAGGGATAGATGAATTCTTCTTCGCGCAAATCAACAATCACCAGCTTGTCCTGCACCTGGGAACAGTTAACCAATTGAAGCTCGGCGAATTCGTTCTGGTACTGATAGGCGGTAACACGTTCGCGCACATCCGGTTGGGCCAGGATTTCTTCAATGGGGTTATGACGGCAATACGTCATCAGGTCATAAAGAAGCGCATTATGGGCGATGGAAAAGCCATCCAGGGCCTCAAGCCCGGTTCGGGGATCGATAATAAAATTCAGCAACGCCCATTTTTCCGGCGCCAGGATATCCTCTTCCGAATATTGCGCCGCATCCGCCTGATCCACGGCAGCAAGCAATTCGTCTGCAATATTCGGAAAAGCATCCTTGCCACCGAAATGCCGGTAAACGACCCTGGCGGCCGAGGGGGCGGCCGGATCAATAATCAGATTATCCTTTTCACCGACCCGCTCGAGCTCGCTGGCATGGTGATCAAGGCAAAGGTGAACCCCCTCTAAATAAGGAAGGTTGGCGGTAATGTCCTTTTCGGAAACCGGAACCCGCCCCTGCTGCATGTCGCTGGGCTCGGCAAAGACGATGTCGTCGATCATTTCCAGCTCATTTAACAACGAACCGCAAACGACGCCGTCGAAGTCAGCGCGTGTAATCAGGCGGTATTTTATTTCTGCCATGATCGAAGTATCCTTGGAACCTACAGTAATATGCAGGATAACTTTTCCTGAAACCACTGGCAACGCCATCTTTAGCCATTCTAAGCAATAAATTTGTGCTATACCTTAGCTTTAGGCCCTCAAAAAACAGAAAGTCAAAGCCATGCCTCCCCACGATCATGATCACCAACACGGGCACGACCACGAACACGGCCCCGATTGCAACCACGCAGACGAAACGCTGAGTGTTCAAATCGCCAACCAAATCATCAATGTCGCCAATACGCGCCTGCAAGATGGCATCGAGCCGGAAGACGTCGCCACGGGTTTGCGCCATGCAGCGGCGAACTTTACCGCCTTTGTCACTAAACGGGGCCTAGGTGCGACATCCGATCCTGGGGAATTGATCGAAGAATTCGCCCGCCTGCTGGAATACTATCTGGGCCGTCACGGCGAAGAAGAAAAGCCGGCCCAAGGGCTGAACGACCTGATTGAGCAGGCAAAAAACGAGGTTTAGCTGACACCTTCCAGTTTCGGCACCCGGGCAAAACCTTCCTGCATGGGAAATCATGTAAGTTTTTGGATGCGTTCTCAATGTAATAAGAGGTACACTGGCTTGTAAGGTTCCTGTAAGGTTTGGTTGCATCTGGGTAATCATAACAATTTTTGGTTATACCCCGACTCATTGAGAAAGCGAAATTAACGCTTGCTGGGCCCATTGAAAAGGATTCTTGTTGACGACATGATTCGCGCAGGATTT
>LFEN01000053.1 GCA_001510075.1 Alphaproteobacteria bacterium casp-alpha2 | reverse complement strand
CCCGCCGGTGTCGCGCCAGATTTCCTCGGCCGTCGTCAGGCGGTGGATTTCCGGGTTGGCGGGGTTTTTGAATTGCTGCAGCAAAATCGCCCCCGGCGTTTGTTTGACCAGCTCTTCGGCCCGCTTGACGGCGCCGGTCATGCCCATTTCGGCGGCGGTCAGCTCAATCTCGGCGCCCATATACGCAAGCATCTTGCGCCGTTCTTCGGACATGCTTTCCGGCATCGTCAGGATCAGTCGATAGCCCTTGGCGGCGCAAACGAAGGCCAGGGCGATGCCCGTATTGCCCGATGTCGGTTCGACCAGGGTGGCGCCGGCGCTGATTTGACCGGAACGTTCGGCGGCCTCGATCATCGACACCCCGATCCTGTCTTTGATCGAGCCTAAGGGGTTGAAAAATTCGCACTTCGCCAGAAGGTCCGCCTTGATCCCCTCGTCTGCCGCCAGTTTTGATAAACGCACCAACGGCGTTGCGCCGATGGTATCGACGATGCTGTCGTAGATGCGGCCCCGGAACCCGGCTTTTGGGGCGGTTGCGGGTGTGGATTTATCGTTCATGGATCTAAGCGTTCGTGCCTAAATGTTGAAATTCAGATTTTCCCGGCCTTCGCTGGAAATGCCGGCCTGATTGGCGCGGGAACACAAATCATCGACGGTCATGTTATCGAGGCGTTCCATGATGTTGTTCTGCAATTCCATCCACAAGGGGCGGACGACCTGTTGGCCGAGTTCCGAGCCGGGGGTTTCCTCGATCAGGGTGCTGTTGGCTTCCATGTCCCGTACGACGCGGACGATATCGCCGATGGAAATGCGCCGGCGTTCGCGGGCCAGCCGGTAACCGCCCCGTGGCCCCCGCACGCCGACTAGAATCCGCTGGCGGACAAGGTGCTGAAGGGCCTGTTCCAGATAGCGCCGGGGAATATCCTGCCGGCGCGTGATTTCTCGGCTTTGCACCGGCTCGGCGCCGGCGTGGTAGGCAATATCGAGAACCGCTTCGATGGCGTACATCATTTTTTTCGACAGCTTCAACATCGTCTAGCTTTTCATCCTGTTGGCCGTTCCGGTGGATCCGAAACCGCCTTGCCCGCGTGCGCTGGTTTCCAATTCGTCGACTTCCTGCCAGACCGCCCGGCTGATGGGGGCGACAATAATTTGCGCAACCCGCATGCCGCGGGTGATGGTGAAATCTTCTTCCCCGTGATTAATCAAAATGACGCCGATTTCACCCCGGTAATCCGCATCAATGGTGCCCGGCGTGTTGAGCACCGTCACCCCGTGCTTCGCCGCCAGACCGGACCTGGGCCGGACCTGGGCCTCGAACCCGCCGGGCAGTTGAATGGCGATGCCGGTGGGGATCACGGCGCGCTGGCCCGGCGATAACACAACGGGCTCCGCCACTGCGGCCAGCAGGTCGGCGCCGGCGCTTAGGCTCGTCGCGGCGGCGGGCAGGGGTAAATCCGCCCCATGCGCCAGGCGCTGTATCTGGATGGCAATATCGTTCATACCCAGGTCTTAATTCTTCCGGCTCAAGATCGTTTTGTTCGAGGTCTGTTGTTGTTATGGGTGTTGTTATGGCGCCGGGCTTAGCGTTTCCGCTATGCGTCCGGCCAGTCGTTCGGCGACGTCGGTCTTGGCCAGCGTCGGCCAGTCTTCGACGCCTTTATCGGTAATCAGATGGACAGTGTTGTTGTCGCCGGAAAAGGTGCCTGTTTGCGGCGATACGTCGTTGGCGATGATCCAGTCACAACCCTTTTTGGCGCGTTTCGCCGTGGCGTTGGCAAGCAGGTCATCGGTTTCCGCGGCAAAGCCGATGACCAGGCGTGGCCTGGAATTACCCGGCGCGCTTAAACTCGCCAGAATGTCGGGGTTTTCCACCAGCTTCAGCGCCGGGGTTTTTTTCCGGCCGCTCTTTTTAATTTTCCCGCCCGCCACCGTATCGACCCGCCAGTCCGATACGGCCGCCGCGCACACGGCGACATCCACCGGCAGCGCCTGTCGGCAGGCCTCCAGCATCTGGACCGCGGTCTCGACCTTAACAACATCGACGCCTTTGGGGTCCGGCTGATGGCCGGGCCCGGCAACCAGCGTCGTTTGCGATCCCAGGCCAGCCAGGGCGGCGGCGATGGCGTGGCCTTGCTTGCCCGACGAGCGGTTGGCGATATAGCGCACCGGGTCAATGGCTTCATGGGTCGGGCCGCTGGTTACCAGCGAACGGGTGCCGGTCAGCGGCAAGTCGCGGCGGAAAAAGTTTTCGATGGCGGCGGCAATAGCTTCGGGCTCGGACATCCGCCCCAGGCCCCATTCGCCGCAGGCCATATCGCCTTCTTCGGGGCCGATAAAGCCGATGCCGCGCGCCGCCAGGGTCTTGATATTGTGCTGTGTCGCGGCGTTTTCCCACATCCGCACATTCATCGCCGGCGCGACCAGGATCGGCTTGTCGGTGGCCAGCAACGCCGTTGTCGCGAGGTCATCGGCGATGCCTTGGGTCATTTTGGCAAGAATGTTGGCGGTGGCCGGCGCGACCAGCACCAGATCGGCTTCGCGTGACAGCCGGATATGGCCCATTTCGTTTTCGTCGGTCAGCGAGAATATTTCCTGATAGACGGTGTCTTCGCTGACCGCGCCCAGGGCCAGCGGGGTGACGAACTGCGCGCCGCCTCTGGTTAAGACACAGCGCACCCCGGCGCCCAGTTGGCGCAGCCGGCGCACCAGATCGGGGGTCTTATAGGCGGCGATGCCGCCGGAAACGACCAGCAGAATTTTTTTACCGTCAAGCATATTACCTTCAAGCCTTGTGGAGATTAGAATTATTTAACGGAAAAATAGTGTGATTAAGATAGTCCGCCGCCGCCAGAGGCGCAAGTCCCGTTTATTATATAATGTAAGACTCTAGGTCAGGACGACGGCGGCAACGAGGCCGAGCACGGCGACAAATACCCAGAGTGGCGGAAAGCGGACGCCACCCCGGCGCTCGCCTTTCAGGGCCTCGATGGTTTCCGGGTGCAGTTTGAGCGTCCCGCCTGACAGCATGGCGGCGCCTTCTTCTATATTATCGAGCACCCGGGGCAGCCGACCGGCGGCATCGACGAGGCTGGCCAAGGTGTCGCGGATGCGCGCTTCCGGCCCTAAGTTATCCCACATCCATTCTTCGATCAGGGGCCGGGCCAGGATCCACATATTGGCCTCGGGGGCCAGTTTGCGTCCGGTTCCTTCGGCCACCAGCATGGTTTTCTGCAATAACAGCAATTGCGGCTGGGTTTCCATCTGGAAGGTTTCGGTAATTTGGAACAACTGGCCGAGCAGCCGGGCGATGGAAAGCTCGTTTTGCGGTTTGTCCAGGATCGGCTCGGCAATAGAGCGGCAGGCCTGGGTGAAGCTATCGACGGAGCGGTCCTGGGGGATCCAGCCGGCCTCGAAGTGGATTTCGGCAGCCCGGCGGTAATCGCGGTTAAGGAAGGCCAGCAACATTTCCCCCAGCCAGCGCCGGGTTTTCAGATCGAGCCGCCCCATAATGCCGAAATCGACAGCGCCGATGGCACCGGATTCCATGACAAACAGGTTGCCGGGGTGAACGTCGGCATGGAAAAAGCCGTCGCGGAAAACCTGGCGGAACGAGGCGCGGGCGGATTTTTCCAATATTTTTTCCGGGTCGTGACCGGCCGCAGCAATGGCGTCCGGCTCATCAAGCGGGATGCCACTCAGCCGTTGCGTGGTCAGGACCCGCTTGGCGGTGCGCTGCCAATCGACAATAGGCACCTGGAAATCCTCATCGTCGGCAAAATTCTCGCCGATTTCCCCGGCGGCGGCGGCTTCGAAGCGCAGATCCATTTCAAGCTCTACGGATTCTGCCAGCGTTTCCACGGACTTGAGCGGCTTTAAGCGGCGGAATTCGGGTTTTGCCGCTTCGATCAGCCCGGCGACCCAGCGGATCAGGTCGAGATCGCGGCGGAAGGCGTCTTCGATGCCGGGGCGCAGGACCTTGACCGCAACCTCTTTGCCTTCGGTGGTGATGGCGAAATGCACCTGGGCGATGGAGGCGGCGGCGACGGGCGTGTCGTCGAATTCTGAAAAAAGCGCCTCCAGCGGCTTGCCGAGCTCGGCTTCGATAATGGCTTTGGCTTCATGCGTGGGAAAGGCCGGCAGGCGGTCCTGCAATTGCGAAAGGTCGGCGGCCATTTCGTCGCCCAGGATGTCGGAACGGGTCGCCAGCCCCTGGCCCATTTTAATGAAACTCGGCCCGGCTTCGTTAAGGGCTTTTGCCAGACGCTGGCCCTTTCTTTGCTTCGTGCCATCTTCATTTGCGCCGCCTCGCCCGGCAAGAAGCCGGGCAATGGCGACAATCCCCGGTGCGACGTCGAGATCGTCGAGGGGAAATAGCGCATCGTGACGTGCCAGCGTGCGCGCCACCCGGAAAAGCCTGGCAATATTGCGGAATGATCTGAGCACGCGCCGCCGCCTTCTATACCCGCCAGGCCGAATGCAGGGCCGCGATGCCGCCCGACAGGTTGCGGACCCTGACCTGTTCCAGTCCGGCGTTGCTGATCATGGCGGCAAATTCCTTCTGGGCCGGAAACTGGCGGATGCTTTCGGCCAGGTATTGGTAGGCATCGCGGTCGCCGGTGATGGTTTTGCCCAGCGCCGGCAATACCTTGAAGGAATACGCCTCATAAACTTGTTTGAGAAGAGGCAGCGCCACATGACTGAATTCCAAACACAAAAACCGCCCGCCGGGTTTAAGTATCCGGTGGGCTTCTTGCAGCGCCTTATTAATATGCGTGACGTTGCGGATGCAAAAGGCGGTGGTGTAGGCGTCCCGGGACGCGTCTTCTATGGGAAGGTCTTCCGCATCACCTTCAAGCCATTCGATGGTGCCCATCATATTCTTATCAATAGCGCGGTCCTGGCCGTGTTTGAGCATTTCCCGATTAATATCGACGACGGTGACGGGGCCGCCGCCGCGTTCCAGAAAGCGAAACGCGATGTCGCCGGTGCCGCCGCCGACATCAAGCAACCGCATGCCCGGCCTGGGCGCCAGCCAGTCCATCATGGCGCTTTTCCACAATCGGTGAACGCCCAGGCTCATCAGGTCGTTCATCAGGTCGTATTTCGACGCCACGGAATCAAAGACGCCCCGAACCAGGGACGCCTTTTCATCATCGGCGACCCGGCGGTAGCCGAAATGGGTGGTGCCCCGGTCGGTGCTTGTAGCGTCTTTTGGCGACTGCTTGGACATGGGCGGCAACATACCCTAAGCTTGGCCCCAGTGCTACAGCTCACGCGCTACACTCCCGCCACACTCCCTAAGATCAATCCCCTGGCCGGGTTTTTAGCAGCACTACATCAAGTATTGCCCCAAGTACTACATAAAGTATTCATTTATGCCCGAACTTCCCGAAGTCGAAACCGTGCGCCGGGGTTTATTGGCGGCTTTCGAAGGACAGCGTCTGCAACGCGTCGAGGCGACGCGGCCGGACCTGCGCTTTCCTTTCCCGAAAAATTTTGCCAAAAGGCTCACCGGGCGCAGGGTCGAAAGTCTGGCTAGGCGTGGAAAGTTTCTGCTGTTTGATCTTGATGGCGACCCTGCCCTGACGTTAATCGCCCATCTCGGCATGTCGGGGCGGTTCAGGGTGTTCGATGGCAAAACGCTGCCGCCGCGAGAACCCCATGACCACGTTATATTTGAAACCGATGCGGGAACATGCGTCCGCTTCAATGACCCGAGACGGTTTGGCTTTATGGACCTGGTTGAAACCTCCGCCCTGTCTGCGCATCCGATGCTGGCGAGCATGGGGCCGGAACCCCTCGGCAACGAATTCAGCGCCCCGGTGCTGGCAGACGCACTTAGGGGCCGCCGGGCGCCGATCAAGGCGGCGTTGCTGGATCAGCACGTGGTCGCCGGGCTCGGTAATATTTACGTTTGCGAAGCCCTGTTTAGGGCCGGGATATCGCCGAAACGAAAGGCCCTGAGCGTGCAGGGTGGACGGGCCGAAAAACTGGCCCGCACGATCCGCGACGTATTGAGCGAGGCCATTGCCGCCGGCGGCTCGTCGCTCAGGGACCACCGCCGGCCGGACGGGGAATTGGGATATTTTCAACACGCCTTTGCCGTCTACGGCCGGGAGGGCGAGGCTTGCCCCGGTTGCGACTGCGACGTTGCCCGGACCGGCGGCATTAAAAGGATCACCCAGTCGGGGCGCTCGACTTTCTATTGTGCGCGCCGGCAGCGCTGATGCTATAAGCGGAACCATGAAACGCCGGAAATTTTTTATCGCTCTTATCGTCCCACTGGTCGCCCCACTGGTCGCCGCCCTGGCTCTGAGCGGGGCCGCTTACGCCCAGCAGGATAATGGCGCCTTCATCAGTATCATCGATGATTTGCCTTTGATGCCCGGTCTGGTCGAGGAAGCGGGCGGCGTCGTATTTGATTCCCCCGGCGGGCGGATTGTCCAGGCCTATGCCAGCGGTAATGTCAGCCAAGGTGCGGTCCGCGCCTTTTATAGCGAAACCCTGCCGCAATTGGGATGGCGGCCGTTAAGCGTCGGCGTTTATCAACGCGAGAGCGAAATCCTGAAGGTCGAATTTCCGGGTGGTCCGGGGGCACCGCCGCCGTTGACGGTGGGCTTTTCCCTGGCCCCGACGGCGCCATAAACGGCGCGGCGTTTCCGGTTTTCCTGCCCCGGCCCCTGCCGCCCCTAAGGTCCATACCATGGTATGGAATGGGCCAGGCAATCCCAGGCAATCAGAGTCTTGACGGCTCGTCCGGACCCCTATATAAGCCGTCCTTCTGTTCTAGATGCTCAAGTAAATAAAAGGTTTTTTGATATGGCCAACAGCGCCCAAGCCAAGAAGAGAATTCGCCAAGCCGCCCGTCGGACGGAAGTGAATGGCCGCCGGTTGGGGACGGTTCGTACCTTTATCCGCAAGGTTGAAGAAGCGATTGCATCCGGTAACAAGACCGATGCCGAAACCGCCCTTCGCGTGGCGCAGCCGCACATGATGCGCGGTGCGCAAAAAAACGTCATGCACCGCAACACCGTGACCCGTAAGATTTCCAGGCTTTCCAGGCAAATCAAGAAGATGGCCGCCTGATCCCGGTTGACCACGGATTTTTTTTAGCCGCGCGCCTATTCAAGGCCCGCGGCTTTTTTGTGCCTGAAATTATCTAACGATTTCTGAGGCCGATTTTTGTCAAGAAATTTTTTTCCTTTTTTTTTCTGATTCAGTGATGGAACCTGTTGCCAGAAGCAAATGCTGCCCCTAGTATTCAGCCATCAACGACGGGGCGAAAAGAGTCTCCGGAAAATAGTTAATGTAGAAAACAGATAGTTGATATTTTTTAAGTGTTTTTAATGCAATTTATTTTTCTAAGTAAAACAAAGTATAAGTTTGAACACCTAGGGGCATCACCAAGTATAGAATTTTTACTCAAAAAAACTGGTAAGGAAATTTCCACCGGTTTTTTTGCTTCATTTGCTTTTATTTTTTTTAAGAAACCTAAACCGATACCAAAAAACAAAATTTGTTCTCAAAGGGGGGTATTCAATGGCGACGAGGTCTTCGGTGTCCTGATAACGGCGCTTGAGATTTCGGGCAAGGGTGAGTCGGCGTTCCGTTGGCTTGTCACGAAAAAAGGTCTGGCGGGTTCATTTTTAGCCGCCCCTTTAATCGACTGCCGATGCAATTGATCAAAGTTGGTTTCCGGCCAGCGCCCTTTGTCGATCAGGTTAGCCGAACTTAAAACGGTGCGTGTTGTGGTTTTGGGGCGGGTTTGCCGAATTGCGGCCTAAGGCAGCCGTGATGCAACTGAATTCCACTAGGGAAGGCCGTTGGGTCTTTCGGGGGCGAACGGGGAACGATGAATACGGACAACGCCGCACCGGCCGGAAAAGACAAATCCGAAAACAGCCTAAGCGCCCAATGGCAAATCGTCAGTGGTCTGCTGAGGGCCGAAATCGGCGAAGCCTCCTTCCAAAGCTGGATCAAGCCCATGGCCGTGCGGGGCATCGACGACGGGGAGCTGAAAATTTCCGTGCCGACGCGCTTCATGCGCGACTGGATCGTCGCCCACTATCTCGACCGTCTGGGCGAGCTTTGGGGCCAGGAAAATGGCGACATCAAAAGCGTAGAGGTCTATATCCAGTCCGAACGCGAAGCCGTCTCCGCGCCGTTCCGCAGGAAGACTTCTCCCGGTGCCTCCGATAACCCCGGCAGCGATAATGGCGGGGATGTCAGCGCCAAAAATAATTACCGCGCCGATATCAGCGCCCCCCTGGACAGCCGCTTTACCTTCGATAATTTTGTCGTCGGCAAGCCCAATGAATTTGCCTATGCCGCCGCCCGGCGCGTCGCCGAAGCGACCAAGGTTCCCTTTAACCCGCTGTTTCTGTATGGCGGGGTTGGCCTTGGCAAGACGCATTTGATGCATGCCATCGCCCGGCACCTGCGGGAAAAATCACCGGAATGCTCGGTTATCTACCTGTCGGCGGAAAAATTCATGTATCGGTTTATCCGCGCCCTCCGCGAGCAGAACACGGTTGATTTCAAGGAACAATTCCGTTCCGTCGATGTTTTGATGATCGACGACGTGCAATTCATCAGTGGCAAGGAATCGACCCAGGAAGAATTTTTTCATACCTTTAATTCCCTGGTCGATCAGGGTCGGCAAATCGTTATTTCGTCTGACAAGTCCCCATCGGACCTGGAAGGCATGGAAGAACGGATGGTGTCGCGCCTTAACTGCGGGCTGGTCGCCGATATTCACGCCACCACCTATGAGCTGCGTCTCGGCATTCTGCAATCCAAGGCCGAACAGCTTGGCGTCGCGATGCCGCCGAAAGTCCTGGAATTCCTGGCCCACAAGATCACGGCCAATGTCCGCGAGTTGGAAGGCGGCCTCAACCGGGTCGTCGCCCATGCCCAGCTGGTCGGCCGCGAAATCACCCTGGAAGCCACCCAGGATGTCCTGCACGATCTGCTGCGCGCCAACGATCGCCGGGTCACCATCGAGGAAATCCAGAAACGCGTCGCCGGACATTTTAATATCCGTATGTCAGACATGCATTCCGCCCGCCGCGCCCGTTCCGTGGCCCGGCCCCGGCAAGTCGCCATGTATCTGGCCAAGCAGCTGACGGCGCGCTCTCTGCCTGAAATCGGGCGCAAGTTCGGTGGCCGTGACCACACCACGGTGATGCACGCGGTCAAAAAAGTGGAAGAACTTCGCGAGAGCGATACATCGTTTGCCGAAGATGTCGAACTGCTGCGCCGGATGCTTGAAGGCTAAATCCTCCGGCCATTTTCCAGCCGTCATTAAGATGCATTAAGCCCCTCGAAAAGCCCCGAAAAGGCTTACGGCAGGGGGGGCTTCTGCTATACTAATACGCTCATCTGGAGGGCCCGTTCCGGGCCCGGCTTGGCGGCCCCAAAAGGGCCTCGCCGTGACCCGCTGAAAATGACACTAAAGGCTTGATTTTACATATGAAACTTACAATTGAACGGGCCGTTTTGTTGAAGTCTCTCGGACATGTGCAAAGCGTCGTCGAACGGCGCAACACCATCCCGATTCTCTCAAATTTGAAGCTCGATGCCAGCGACGGCGCTTTGGCGCTGAATGCCACCGATATGGACCTCGATATCATCGAGTCCGTGGCTGCGGATATCACCACGCCCGGGGCGACCACGGCGCCGGCGCACACGTTATATGAAATCGTGCGCAAGCTGCCGGAAGGATCGCAGGTCGACCTCAGCGCCGACGGCGAAGGGCATCTGGTGTTGTCGTCGGGACGCTCGCGTTTCACGCTTTCCTGCCTGCCGACGGATGATTTCCCGGTCTTGTCCGGGGGCGACTTCGGCCATGAATTCACCCTCCCGGTGGGCGAGGTCCGGGCCTTGATCGACAAAACCCGGTTCGCCATTTCGACGGAGGAAACCCGCTATTACCTGAACGGGATTTATCTTCATGCCGGCGATCTCGACGGGACGGCGGTGCTGCGCGCGGTCGCCACGGACGGCCACCGGCTGGCCCAGGTCGATCAGCCCCTGCCGGCAGGCGCCAAAGGCATGCCCGGCGTCATCGTGCCGCGCAAGGCGGTTGGCGAGCTTCGCAAACTGGTCGATGAAACGACGGAAGACATTGCCGTCAGCCTGTCGGAAAACAAGATCCGCTTTTCTTTTGACGACGTGGTGGTGACGTCGAAGCTGATTGACGGCACCTTCCCCGATTACCAGCGGGTCATCCCGGAAGGCAACGACAAGCAGATGGAGGTCGATACCAAGGCCTTCGCCAATGCTGTGGACCGGGTTTCCGTCATTTCCAGCGAAAAATCCCGGGCCGTGAAGCTGAGCCTGGAAAGCGGCAATTTGACGTTGTCGGCGTCGAGTTCCGAAGACGGCAGTGCGACGGAGGAAATCGAGGCCTCCTACAAAGGCGAAGCCATGGAGATCGGCTTCAACGCCGGTTACCTGTTGGATATTATCCGCCAGATTGAAGGGTCGAACACCCGCATGCTGCTGGCCGACGCCGCCTCGCCGACGATCCTGTCGGAAGCCGACGACGCCAGCGCGCTTTACGTTCTCATGCCGATGCGCGTATAGGGGGTCGCCTTTTTTTGAGACAGCAAGGACTGGCAGCACTGGAAATACCGGCGAATACCCCCCCGGGCACACCTGGTGGCGCCCCAGGGGGTGATCACGTCGCCCAAGAAAATATTCTGGCCGTCCGGCGCCTGACCCTCAGTGATTTTCGCTGCTACGATCATCAACGCATCGATATCGACGACAGCGGCGGCTCAAGTATCGTCGTCCTGACGGGGGACAACGGCGCCGGCAAGACCAATGTTTTAGAAGCATTGTCGTTTCTGGTGCCTGGCCGCGGCCTGCGGCGCGCCAAGTTGTCCGAAATCATTCGCCTCCGCGAAGAGGGCGCGGGCCTTTCTCCGTGGGGCGTCGCCGCCACCGTGGCGACGCCGTCCGGCGCGGTCGATATCGGCACCGGCTTTCAGGCCGGCGTTTCCGGCGCCCGCGACAAGCGGGTCGTGCGTATCGACGGTGAAACGATGAAAAGCCAGGCCGCCTTGGGGGGCTATGTCTCAGCCCAGTGGCTGACGCCGCAGATGGACCGCTTGTTTCTCGAAGGGCCGGGGTCGCGGCGGCGGTTTCTTGACCGGCTGGTATTCGATTCCGATCCGGCGCACCTGGGCCGCTTCAACGCCTATGAGCACGCCATGCGCGAACGCCTGCGCCTGTTGCGTTCAGGGCGCGGCGACAAAAACTGGCTCGACGCGCTTGAGGACACCATGGCCACCAAGGGCATCGCCGTGGCGGCGGCGCGCCTTGATGTGGTGCGTCGTCTCGGTCGTCATTTAAGCGACAATACCGGCGCCTTTCCCAAGGCATCCGCCGATGCCGCGGGCGAGATCGAAGATTGGCTCGGCGACGGTCCGGCGCTGGCTGCGGAAGACCGCTTCCGCGATGCCCTGAAGGCCAACCGGTCACGCGACGCCCAGGAAGGCCGCAGCACCATCGGCGTCCACAAAAGCGACTTTCTGGTTCGCCATCTCGGCAACGGCCAGGCGGCGGCATTGTGTTCCTCCGGCGAGCAAAAGGCGTTGCTTATCGCCCTGGTGCTGGCGGCAGCCAGAATGCGCGCAAAGGATCTGGGAACGGCGCCATTGTTGCTGTTGGACGAGGTGGCGGCGCATCTGGACGATACCCGGCGCGTGGCGCTGTTCGATGAAATTGCCGGCCTCGGCGCGCAGGTCTGGCTGACCGGCACCGATCAGGGGCTGTTTTCTCCGCTGGCTGGGCGGGGACAGTTTTTCAATGTTTGCGAAGGCGCCATTACACCGGCGCTTTGCGGCACGTCATAGAAATTTAGAACAAGCAGGTAAGAGCAATCCATGGCAAAAAAACCAAGCAAAAAAACCGACAAGAAGGCGGAAAAAGAAGCCCCTGAAAACGGCAAAGTGGATGTTTATGATTCGGAATCGATCAAGGTTTTGCGGGGCCTGGAGGCCGTGCGCAAGCGTCCCGGCATGTATATCGGCGACACCGACGACGGTTCCGGCCTGCACCACATGGTCTACGAAGTCGTCGATAACGCCATTGACGAGGCCCTGGCCGGTTTCTGCGACACCGTCCGGGTGACGCTTAACGGCGACGGTTCGGTGACGGTATCGGACAACGGGCGCGGCATTCCCGTCGACATTCATGCCGAAGAAGGCATTTCCGCCGCCGAGGTCATCATGACCCAGTTGCACGCCGGGGGTAAGTTCGATCAAAACGCGTACAAGGTTTCCGGCGGGCTGCACGGCGTCGGCGTCTCGGTGGTCAATGCGCTGTCTGAGGATCTGGAGCTGAAAATCTGGCGCAATGGCAAGGAACACGTTGTCCGCTTCAAGCACGGCGAGACGGTAGAGCCGTTGAAAGTGACCGGCGATGCGCCCAAGGGGGCCGACGGCAAGCCCGTTACCGGCACCGAATGTACCTTCCTGGCCTCGACAAATACCTTCACCAAAACCGATTACGATTTTGCCACCCTGGAACACCGCTTGCGGGAATTGGCGTTCCTCAATTCCGGCGTCGGCCTGACCCTGACCGATGCCCGCAGTGTCGAGCCGAAGGTTGTGGAGCTGCACTACGAAGGCGGCCTCGGGGCCTTTATCCAGTACCTCGACCGGGCCAAGACGGTGCTGTTGGAACCGGCGATCTTGATTTCGGGCGAACGCGACGATGTCGTCATCGAATTGGCCATGCAGTGGAACGACAGCTACCACGAAACCATGCTGTGCTTCACCAACAACATCCCGCAACGCGACGGCGGCTCGCATCTGGCCGGGTTCCGGGGTGCGTTGACCCGGACCATCAACACCTATGCTGCCTCCGGCGGCATGAGCAAAAAGGAAAAGATTAATCTGGCCGGCGACGATGCCCGCGAAGGCCTGACCTGTGTCTTGTCGGTGAAATTGCCGGACCCGAAATTCTCCTCTCAAACCAAGGACAAGCTGGTTTCTTCCGAAGTCCGCCCGGTGGTCGAAGGCATCATCGGCGAGGGGCTCGAGCGCTGGTTCGGCGAACACCCGGCAGACGCCAGGCGGGTGATTTCAAAGATCATCGAAGCCGCCGCCGCCCGCGAGGCGGCCCGCAAGGCGCGCGAGTTGACCCGCCGCAAGGGTGCTTTGGATATTTCGTCGCTGCCCGGAAAACTCGCCGATTGCCAGGAACGCGACCCGGCCTTGTCCGAATTGTTCATCGTCGAGGGAGACAGCGCCGGCGGTTCGGCCAAACAGGGCCGCGACCGCTCCAACCAGGCCATCTTGCCGTTGCGCGGCAAAATCCTCAATGTCGAGCGGGCGCGGTTTGACAAGATGCTGAGCTCAGCGGAAATCGGCACCCTGATTGCGGCGCTCGGCACCAGCATCGGGCGCGATGATTTCAATATCGAGAAATGCCGCTATCACAAAATCATCATCATGACCGACGCCGATGTCGATGGCTCACACATCCGCACGCTGTTGTTGACGTTTTTTTTCCGCCACATGGCGTCGGTTATCGAAAACGGCTACCTCTATATCGCTCAGCCGCCGCTGTACCGGGCCAAGCGCGGCTCGTCGGAGGTCTACCTGAAAGACGACCCGGCGCTGGAGGACTATCTGTTCGGCGCCTCGGTCGATGAAGGCGTCGTCTTCGTGCCCCATGACGGTCAACAGGTGGCTGGCCCCGACCTGCGCCAGGTGGTCGAGGACGCGCGCCAGATAAAATCCCTGCTGGTCAGCATCGCCAAAAACGTGCCGTTGGCGATTGTCGAACAGGCGGCGATTCTAGGCGCCTTGAATCCGGACATTCTTTCGGACTCCAAACTTGCCAGCGACACGGCGGATTACATTGCCAAACGCATGGATGCCCTTGAAGATTCGCTCGAGCGTGGTTGGCAGGGAACGGCCCTGGATGACGGCGGGCTGGCGTTTGCCCGCACGCTCAGGGGGGTCACGGAAAATCACGCCATCGACGGCGCGCTGATTGGTTCCACCGGTGCGCGCAGGCTCGATGAGCGGGCCGGGAACCTGCAAAAGCTGTACGCCCGCCACGGCGCGTTGACGGTCAAAGACGACGAATACCCCATCACCGGCCCGGTTTCCCTGGTCGACCGGATCATGGAAATGGGCCGTAAAGGGGTCGGCATCCAGCGTTACAAAGGGCTCGGGGAAATGAACCCGGAGCAGTTGTGGGAAACGACGCTCGATCCCGAGGCGCGCTCGCTGTTGCAGGTCAGAATCGCCCACGCCGACAACGCCGAGGACGTGTTCTCGACCTTGATGGGCGACGTCGTCGAGCCGCGGCGCCAATTCATCCAGGAAAACGCCCTGAAAGTCGCCAACCTGGACATTTAAGGCGCCGCCGCAACTCATCTTGCTTCGTTAACGCGATGCTAACCGTGATCCCGGATCATGCGTAGCATGGGAAAAGTGCGCAAAAATAAGGCCAGGCGGGGAAGCCCTAAAAGCAAAAAACAGCCCGGCGGCATGCTCGGGCGGATGCTTCGCGGGGGCCTGAAATGGGCAACCGTCGCCGGCATTTGGGGGGCCATCGCGTTCTCCCTGGCTGCGGCCTGGTACGCAACGGATCTGCCGGACGTCAAAAAAGCCTTCAACGCCACCCGAACGCCGAGCGTGACGTTATTGGCCAGTGACGCCAGCACCCTGGCGGTGCTGGGTGATGTCTATGGCCGGGCGGTGGCGCTCGATGAATTGCCGCTCCAGTTAGCGCAAGCCGTGTTGGCAACAGAAGACCGGCGTTTTTACAGTCATTTCGGTATCGACATAATTGGCCTGGGCCGTGCCATGGCGGCCAATATAAAGGCTGGGCGCATCGTTCAGGGTGGCTCCACGATCACCCAGCAGGTGGCAAAAAACCTGTTTTTGACGCCGGAAAGGACGATCAAACGCAAGTTCCAGGAATTGCTGCTGGCGTTGTGGCTGGAACGGAAATTTTCCAAGGCCCAAATCCTGACGATCTATCTCAACCGGGTGTACCTGGGGGCCGGGACCTACGGCGTCGATGCGGCGGCAAAAAAATACTTCGCCCGCCCCGCTGCCCGCCTCAACACCTATCAGGCGGCGATGCTGGCGGG
>LFEN01000052.1 GCA_001510075.1 Alphaproteobacteria bacterium casp-alpha2 | reverse complement strand
CGGCGGTGACGGCCGCCATTGAAAACTGGCGGGACTGGCTGGCGCACGAAAAACGGACCTCCAAACATACCCTGGACGCCTATGGCCGTGACCTAGGCAGCTTTCTCACCCATGCCGCCGAGCACCTGGGCTATCCGCCGGGGCTTCGCGATCTGGAGGCTTTCTCTTCGGCCGACTTTCGCGGATATCTGGCAAAACGCCAGACTGAGGGGCTGGCCAGAACCTCGACGGCGCGGGCAATGTCGACGTTGCGAAATTTTTTCAGGTTCCTGGAACGCCAGGGACTGGCGGAAAATGCCGCCATTGCCGCAGTCAAGACGCCGAAGGTGCCGCACGCCGTCCCCAGGGCGCTGAACGAGGAAGACGCCTTGGCGGTGGTGGACACGGTCGTCGAGCTGCAATTCGAGGACTGGCTCGGCAAACGTGATCTGGCGGTGCTGTTATTGCTGTATGGCTGCGGGCTCAGGATCGGTGAGGCGCTGGGGCTCAATCTGGGCCAGGCGCCCGGGCGTTCAGGGGGTTGTTCGGGGACCCCAGGCGATGCAGATAGCATCGTCGTCACCGGCAAAGGCTCGAAACAGCGTCTGGTGCCGGTATTGCCGGTGGTCGCCAATGCCATCGAAGACTACCTGTCGGCGTGCCCGCATCCCCTGGTCGATGACGGGCCGCTGTTCGTCGGCAAGCGCGGCAAGCGGTTGAGCCCGCGCATGATCCAGCGTCAGATGCAGGCCGTTCGCGGCCTTCTCGGGCTGCCGGAAACGGCGACCCCGCACGCCCTGCGCCACAGCTTTGCAACGCATCTGCTGGCCGGTGGCGGCGACCTCAGGACCATTCAGGAACTACTCGGTCATGCCTCTCTTTCGACCACGCAACGCTATACCGAGGTCGATGCCAGCCGGCTGATGGATGTCTACGAAGACGCCCACCCGCGCGCCCGGCGCTAATAAACAAGTAGCACTGGCGTACCACCGCCCGGGCCTTGAAATCTCATATGCTTCCCCGACAAATTAAACAAAGGGGAGGTTGTGATGAAAAAATTATTTTCCGTATTACTGATTTCAGCGGTTGTTGCCCTGGCGGCGCCTGCCGGTGCTTCGGACAAGCCCGATCATAAAATGCTGCCGTTTGTGCTGGCCTCGATGTCGGCGGGCGACCTGAAGGCCGTCGTCGCCGACGTTACCGGGAAACTGAAAGGCGCCGGCTTCGAGATTGCCGGTACGTATTCGCCGTTTCCTTCCGCCACGATCATCGCGGTGACCAACGACGCCTTGAAGGCGGCGGTGGCGAAATCCAAATTCGGCGGGTATGGCGCGGCGCAACGGGTCTCGGTGACGGCGATCAAGGGAAAAATCCAGGTCGCCTATACCAGCCCCACCTACATGGCATCCGCCTACCGGATGAACGACAAGCTCATCAGCACCCATGCCATGCTTGCCAAGGCGTTGGGCAAGGGCAAGGAATATGGCCCGGATGAAGACGAGGCCATGAACGATGCGGATTTGCGCGAATATCAGTACATGTTCGGCATGGAATATTTCACCGATCATTTTCTGATGGCCGAGCACGCCAGTTACAAGGCCGCCGTGGATACGGTGGAAAAGAACCTGGCCAAGGGCGTCAGTGGCATCACCAAGGTTTATCGCATCGATATTCCCGGCAAGGATGAAACGGTGTTCGGCATCGCCATGAAGGGTAAAACGGAAAAAGAAAAAGATCAGGACGACAAGTATTTGATGAGCGAGATCGACTTCAAGGATATCCGTTCCACCGCGCATTTGCCGTATGAACTGCTGGTCAGCGGTAAAAAGGTGTATTCGCAATCGGCGCGGTTCCGTATCGCCATCAATTTCCCCGATCTGTCGATGATGGGGGACAACAGCTTCATGAACATCATGGGCGCGCCCGATGCCATCAAGAACGCGCTGACGGCGACGGCGGGGGGCGCCAAGTAGGGCTAGGCTTTTTTCTCGCGCAGAAGCGCCAGCGCCAGTGGCCCGAGGGCAACGACCAGACCGGTAAAGGCGAAGGCCCAGCCCCAGGAGGCGACGGTCGTGCCGCCAATCCCACTCGTGACCCCACTCGTGATCCCACTCGTGATCCCACTCGTGATCCCACTGGGCCCGGTAAGGTCGAGCATGACGCCGAACATCAAGGGTCCGGCGAACGACCCCATGAAGCCGATGCACGAATGCACGGCCATGGTCGCGCCGCGGTAGCCTTGTGGCGCGGCGGCGACGACGCCGGCGGTGATCGAGGCCGAATCGCCGGTTACCGTGATGCCGTAGAGCATGGCCAGGGTGACTACGACCCAGAACGGCCAGTCGGCCGAAAACCCGAGCACGGCGGCGAGCACGCCCGACGACAGCATGACGATGGTGATGGTTTTGTGGCGGCCGATGCGGCGGCTGATTTCGTTGCCCAAAACGCTGGACGGCATGCCCAACAAATTGATGACGGCGGCGATGGCCGTGGCGCTCCACGCTCCTTCGCCGCCCGGCCCGGTGGCAGCGGCGAATACCAGGAAGGTGACGATCCACGAGCGTAAGGCGAAGAGCTCGAAATTGTGCGCCGTATAGGCCAGCACATAGCCCATGGCGGCGCGACACCGCAGCACCGGGCGGAAATCCAGAAGATGGGTGTCGGGCGCTTGTGCCTGTTCCGGGTCGCGTTTTGGCAGGGCGGCGACGGAGATGGCAATCGCCGCCAACGGGCCGATAGCGGCGAGGGCGAAGACCCAGTGCCAGTCCATGGCCTCAGCCACGACGCCGGAAAAATAATAGGAAATGGCCGTGCCGATGCCGAAGCTGGATGTGTAGAAGGCGACGGCGCGGCTCTGGTCCTTGTCGCCAGCCATGGCCCGCAGATGATCGCCTAACAGCTTCAGGCCCGGCATGTAGGATCCGGCCAGCGCGATGCCGGCTATCGTGCGGAAAATCATGGCGGTCCAAAAGCCATGGGTCAGGAACGCGAACCCGGCGCTGGAAAGGGCGGCCAAGGCCAGGCACAGGATATAGATCCGTCGCGGCGATGCGCGGTCGGTAAGGCTGACCAGCACCGGCACGGCAACAAGGTAGCCGGCAAAAAAGATGCCGTTGATCCAGCCGGCGTCGGTGTTGGTGAGTTGCCATTCTGCGATGAACGTCGGCAACAGGGCCGAAAACGCCGCCATGCCGAGCATAGAAATGACTTCCGCCGCGCACATGGCGACGATCAGCATGACGGGGGATGACCTGGGCGACATGCCCCTATCTTAGGCAAGGCAGGGTGCGCCCTCAAACAAATAGGAACCCTGTTTCAGGCGTCTTCGACCCAGGCGCGCGCCGTGGCTTTATCGGCGGTATCGAAATAGCGGAAATCGCCCTTGGTGATCAAATCGAACGTCTTCACCGTAAGTTCCTGCCAGCGCTTGTCGCCGACGATGGCGGCGCGTTCGAAATCGCTCCAGTGTTTGATGCCAAAGGCAAAGTCATCCCACGCTGCCTGCAATTCGATGCCCTGAAATTCTTCCATGTCGATGAACATCCTCAGCGGCCCGTGTTCGGCAATGGCCTCATCCAGCCGGGGCATCAGTTGCTTGTAGTCGTCATCGGTCAGTTTTCCGGACGCCTTGACGAAAAACCGGCGTCCATGTGTTTCAGGAAGCACGTCGAACATAAGCATATCCTCCCGCTGGCGCCCGCCCATGAGAAATCCGGGGGGAAACCCGGGGCGCGTATTATCGGAAAATTATAAAGATCCTGCGCCGGCCCCGCCTTGACCGGGGTTATGCGTCACATATGAATGGCGCGGCCATCGGCGGCGAGCGCCGCTTCTTTGACGGCTTCGGACAGCCCCGGATGGCCGTGGCAGATACGCGCGATGTCTTCGGCGGACGCGCTTAGTTCCATGGCGACGACGACTTCCTGAATGAGGTCGCCGGCTTCCGGGCCGACGATGTGGCAGCCGAGCACGGCGTCCGTCGCTGAGTCGGCGAGAATCTTGACGAAGCCATCCGTATCGCCGTTGCAGCGGGCGCGGGAATTGGCGGTGAAGGGGAACTTGCCGGATTTGTACTCGACGCCGGCCTCTTTAAGCTGTTCTTCCGTTTTGCCGACGCTTGCAGCCTCGGGCCAGGTGTAGACGATGCCGGGGATGGTGTCGTAATTGATATGCCCCGATTGCCCGGCCATGATCTCGGCGCAAACGACGCCTTCGTCTTCGGCCTTGTGGGCCAGCATGGCGCCGCCGATGACGTCGCCGATGGCGAAGATGCCTTCGACATTGGTCTGGAAGTCCTCATCGACCTTGATGAACCCTCTGTCGTCCATCTCGACGCCGGCTTTTTTGAGGCCGAGATTTTCCGTGTAGGGCCTGCGCCCGATAGCGACGAGCACGACGTCGGCTTTGAGCGTTTCTTTTTTGCCGCCCCCCTGGGCGTTAGAGACGGGTTCTGCGGTCAGCGTGACGCTGCCTTTCCCTGCCTTCGCCCCGGTCACCTTGGTCGACAGTTTGAACTGCACGCCTTGTTTCTTGAGCGTCCGGCCCATCTGTTTTGAGACTTCCTTGTCCATGCCGGGCAGGATGTGGTCGAGGAATTCCACCACCGTGACCTTGGACCCCAAGCGCCGCCAGACCGACCCCAGTTCCAGCCCGATGACGCCTGCGCCGATGACGATCAGGTTTTTCGGCACCTTTTTGAGATCAAGCGCGCCGGTGGAACTGACGATCTGTTTCTCGTCGATGCTGACGCCGGGCAGCGGCGTCACTTCCGAGCCGGTGGCGATGATGATGTTGGCGGTCTTGAGGGTTTGTTTTTTCTTGCCCTTAACGACGACGGTACCTGGTTCGGTGATCTGGCCTTCGCCGACGATGTAGTCGACCTTGTTTTTTTTCATCAGGAATTCGACGCCCTGGGTCAAATCGCTAACGACCTTGTCCTTGCGCCCCAACATGGTCTTGAGATCAAGCGTGACGCTGGCCTTGATGCCATGGGCGGCAAATTCCTCATTCGCCGTTTCAAAATGATGCGACGATTGCAGCAAGGCTTTCGACGGGATGCAGCCGACGTTGAGACACGTGCCGCCGAGGGCGCCGCGCTTTTCGACGATGGCGGTTTTCAGGCCCAGTTGGGCGGCGCGGATGGCCGCCACGTAGCCGCCGGGGCCGCCGCCGATGATGACCACATCATAAGGTTCGCTCATCGCATTACTTCCTTACACGTCAATCAACAGGCGGTTGGGGTTTTCGATGCATTCTTTCATGCGCACCAAAAACGACACCGCTTCGCGCCCGTCGACGATGCGATGGTCGTAAGACAGCGCCAGATACATCATCGGCCGGATGACGACCTCGTCATTGACGGCGATGGGGCGCTTGTCGATTTTGTGCATGCCCAAAATGGCCGATTGCGGCACGTTGAGAATCGGCATGGAATTCAGCGACCCGAAAACACCGCCGTTGGAAATGGTAAACGTGCCGCCGGACATTTCCTCGATGCCGAGCTTGCCGTCTCTGGCGCGGCGGCCGAAATCGGAAATGCCGCCTTCGATTTCGGCGAAGCTCATCCGGTCGGCATTTTTCAGCACCGGCACTACCAGGCCCTTGGGCGAGCCGACGGCGACGCCGATGTTGTAGTAGTTTTTGTAAATGATCTCGTCGCCATAGATTTCACCGTTGACGGCGGGCCATTCCTTGAGCCCGATGCAGGCGGCGCGGATGAACATCGACATGAAGCCGAGCCGGACGCCGTGTTTTTTCTCAAACGCGTCCTTGAATTCGCTCCGCATGGCCATCAGGGCGCCCATATCAACCTCGTTCCAGGTCGTCAGCATGGCCGCCGTGTTCTGTGCCTCTTTCAGGCGGCCAGCGATAATCTTGCGCAGCTTCGTCATCCGCACCCGCTCTTCGCGCGGGTCGTCGGGGCGTGGTGCCAAGGCGGCGGCGGCAGAAGGCGCTGCGGCAGCTTTTTGGGTGCCGCCCTTGGCGATGTAGTCGAGGACATCGCCCTTGGTCAGCCGCCCGTCTTTGCCGGTGGCGGGGATCATCGCCGCGTCCAGATTGTTGTCATCGACGGCTTTGCGCACCGCCGGCGATAAAGGTGTGGTGGCGGCTACCGGCGCCGGTGCAGGAGCCAGGGCGGGAGCAGGAGCCGGGGCGGCTACGGGCGCAGGAGCGGCTACGGGCGCAGGAGCGGGTTCCGGCGCAGGGGCGGAGGCGCTGGCAGCGCCGGATGCGCCTTCCTCGATGATGCCAAGCACCGCACCAACCTGGACTTCCGCGCCTTCGGCGGCGGCAATGCTTTTCAGCGCACCTGCGGCCGATGCGTTGACCTCGATGGTGACCTTGTCCGTCTCCAACTCGAGCAGGGCCTCATCGACGGCGACGGCGTCACCGGGGGCCTTGAACCACTTGGCGACGGTCGCCTCGGTAACCGATTCGCCCAATACTGGAACCTTGATTTCTACAGCCATGATTTACCCCTTTTTCTTTCCGGCCTTCTTGATGCTCAGCGCCTCATCGACCAGGGCGGCCTGTTCTTTGATATGTATTTTCATCGACCCCGTGGCCGGTGAGGCCGACGCCGCCCGGCCGACATAGCCCGGGCGCCCGGCCTGGGGCGCGCATTTGGCCAAGGTCTTTTCCAGCGGCTCCAAAATATAACTCCAGGACCCCATGTTGCGGGGCTCTTCCTGACACCAGACGATTTCTTGGGCGTTCTTGAAACGGCCGATTTCGTTGCTCAGCGCCTTATTCGGGTATGGGAATAACTGCTCGACGCGAAGCACGTAGACGTCCTTTTGTTTGCGTTTGGCGCGTTCCTCGATGATGTCGTAATAAACCTTGCCCGAACACAGAACGACTTTCTTGATTTTGTCGTCGGCCAGAACCTCGCCACTGTCCCACAGCACGCGGTGGAAGGTGGTGCCTTCGGCCATTTCGTCGAGCGCCGACACGCAGCCCTTGTGGCGAAGCAGTGATTTCGGCGTCATCAAAATCAGGGGTTTGCGGAAATCGCGGCGCATCTGGCGGCGCAGCACATGAAAATAGTTGGCCGGCGTGGTGCAGTTGCAAACCTGCATGTTGTCTTCGGCGCAGAGCTGCAGGTAGCGCTCCAGCCGGGCCGAAGAATGTTCCGGGCCTTGGCCTTCGAAGCCATGCGGTAGCAACATCACCAGCCCCGACATGCGCAGCCACTTGTGTTCACCCGATGAGACGAACTGGTCAATGACCACCTGGGCGCCGTTGGCGAAGTCGCCGAACTGGGCTTCCCACAAAATCAGCATCTGCGGCTCAGACAGGCTGTAGCCGTATTCGAAGCCCAGGACCCCGGCTTCGGACAAGGGGCTGTCGATGACCTCGAAAGGGGATTGTCCGAACCGAAGGTTGGATAGCGGGATGTAGCGTTCATCGTTGGTCTGATCGACAAGCACGGAATGACGCTGGGAAAAGGTGCCGCGGCCTGAATCCTGACCCGACAGGCGCACCGGGTGGCCTTCCAGTAACAGCGTGCCGAAAGCCAGTGCTTCGGCCGTCGCCCAGTCGATGTCTTGCCCGGTTTCGATCATTCGACGTTTGGTTTCAAGTTGACGGATGATTTTTTTGTTGAGGGCGAAGTTGTCGGGAACCCGGGTCAGGGCCTGGCCGACCTCTTTCAGGCGGTCCAGGGAAACGCTGGTATCGCCGCGCCGGGCGCCGCTGGTGGCGACCGAAAAACCGGACCACGCGCCGTCGAACCAGTCGGCCTTGTTGGGTTTGTAGGTGGCGGCGGCCTCGAACGCATCGTCCAGTTCCTTGAGCACATCGGCCTTCGCCTGTTCGACTTCGGCCGCGGTGATAATGCCTTCGGCAATCAGCTTTTTGGCGTAGATATCCTGCGTCGTCGGGTGTCCGGCGATTTTCGTGTACATGGTCGGCTGCGTGAACATCGGCTCGTCGCCTTCGTTGTGGCCGTGGCGGCGGTAGCAGATCATATCGACGACAACGTCTTTTTTGAATTTCTGCCGGTATTCCATGGCGATGCGCGCAGAGTGGACGACGGCTTCCGGGTCGTCGGCGTTGACGTGGAAAATCGGCGCCGATACGCACTTGGCGATATCCGTGCAATAGGTCGACGAGCGGGAAAACCGGGGCGACGTGGTAAAGCCGATCTGGTTATTGATGACGATATGGATGGTGCCGCCGGTCTGATAGCCGATCAGGTTCGACAAATCGAAGGCTTCCGGCACCAGGCCCTGGCCGGAAAAAGCGGCGTCGCCGTGCAGAAGAAGGGCCATGACTTTTTCCCGGTCGACATCGCCGCGCTGCAATTGCTTGCCCCGCACCTTGCCCAGGCAGACCGTGTTGGCGACCTCCAGATGGGACGGGTTGGCGGTCAGGCTGAGATGCACGGTCTTGCCGTCGAACACCCGGTCCGACGACGTTCCCAGATGATATTTGACGTCGCCCGACCCCAAGACGGAGTCGGGATGGTAGGTGCCGCCCTGGAATTCGGAAAAGATCGCGGTAAAGGGCTTGCCCATGACGTTGGCGAGAACGTTAAGCCGCCCGCGATGCGCCATGCCAAGAACGATTTCTTCGATGCCGAGCTGGCTGCCGCGCTTGAAAATCTGTTCCATGGCCGGCACCAGGCTCTCACCGCCGTCGAGCCCGAAACGCTTGGTGCCGGTAAATTTCTTGTCCAGGTACTGCTCAAAACTTTCCGTTTCAAACAACCGGTCAAGGATGGCGCGTTTGCCCTTGGCGGTGAAGTGGGTCTGGTTGTGGATGCTTTCCATGCGTTCCTGCAGCCAGGTTTTTTCGTCGGGGTCCTGGATGTGCATGTATTCGATGCCGATATGCCCGCAATAGGTTTCATGCAGGATGCCCATGATTTCGCGCACCGTCGCCGATTCCAGGCCTAACACGTAATTGATGAAGATTTCCCGGTCCATATCGGCGTCATGGAAGCCGTAGGTGGCGGGGTTGAGTTCCGGGTGGTCTTTGCGCACGTCGAGTTCCAACGGGTCAATCTTGGCCAGCAGGTGGCCACGCACCCGGTAAGACCGGATCAGCATCAGGGCGCGCAACGAATCCAGGGTCGCTTCCTTGATCCGCTTGGCGCTCAAGCGCGGTCCGGCGTGGCGCATTGAATCGGCGGGCTCGGCCGTGGTTCCGGGGGCCATCTGTTCGGACAGGGTTTCAAGCGACCCCAGGCCGACGATGTTGGTATCCGACGGTGCCCACGACGCGCCTTGTTTTTCCTGCACCAGTTCGCGCAGGTCGCCGTCGAGGCCGGAAAAGAAATTCTGCCAGTCCTGACCGACGGCGCCGGGGTCGTCGAGAAAGCGTTCAAACATCTCGGCGATGTAGGCCTGGTTGCCGGTAAATAGAAAGTCGTTGAGCTCGATTGCCGTCATCGTGTTCTGGCGCGCGGTGCACGCCCTCCCATTTTCCAGGGTTAGCTTATCCTTTAAGGGCCGCCGTCATGGTGGTGCCGATGCCGGCCGGCGATTCGGTGACATGGATGCCGGCGCTTTTCATGGCCTCTATTTTGTCCTGGGCGCCGCCCTTGCCGCCGGAAATGATGGCGCCGGCGTGGCCCATGCGCCTGCCCGGTGGGGCCGTCAACCCGGCGATGAAACCAACGGTCGGTTTCTTTATTTTGGATGATTTAATCAACTCGGCAGCGTCTTCTTCCGCCGAGCCGCCGATTTCGCCGATCATGACGATGGATTCGGTTTCGTCGTCGGCTAAAAACATTTCAATGCAATCGACGAAGTTGGTGCCGTTGACCGGGTCGCCGCCGATGCCGATGCAGGTCGTCTGGCCGAGGCCTTCCGCCGTCGTCTGGTGGACGGCTTCATACGTCAGCGTGCCGGACCTGGAGACGATGCCGACCGAGCCGCGTTGGTGAATGTGGCCCGGCATGATGCCGATCTTGCATTCGCCGGGCGTGATGATGCCGGGGCAGTTGGGCCCGATGAGGCGTGTTGACGATCCCTTGAGCTTGTTTTTGACATTGACCATGTCGAGCACGGGAATGCCTTCGGTGATGCAGACGACCAACGGCAGTCCGGCGTCGATGGCCTCAAGAATAGCCGCCGCAGCGAAGCGTGGCGGCACATAGATGACCGACACATTGGCGCCGGTTTTATCGACGGCTTCGGCGACGGTGTCGAATACGGGCAAATCAAGGTGCGTGGTGCCGCCTTTTTTAGGCGTCACGCCGCCGACCATTTGGGTGCCATACGCGATGGCTTGTTCGGAATGGAAGGTGCCCTGCGCGCCGGTAAAGCCCTGGCAGATGACCTTGGTGTCCTTGTTGACGAGAACGGACATTACTGGGCCTCCTTCACGGCTTTGACAATTTTTTCAGCGGCGTCGCCCAGATCATCGGCGGAGATGATCGGCAATCCGGAATCGGCCATGATCTGCTTGCCCTTCTCGACGTTGGTGCCTTCGAGCCGCACCACCAGGGGGACGGAAAGGCTGACTTCCTTGGCCGCTGCGACGACGCCCTCGGCGATGATGTCGCAACGCATGATGCCGCCGAAGATATTAACCAGGATGCCCTTCACGTTGTCGTCCGACAGGATCAGCTTGAACGCCGTGGTGACGCGTTCCTTGGTGGCGCCGCCGCCGACATCCAAAAAGTTCGCCGGGTCGCCGCCCTTCAATTTAATGATGTCCATGGTCGCCATGGCCAGACCGGCGCCGTTAACCATGCAGCCGATGGAACCGTCGAGTTTGATGTAGTTCAATTCGTGCTTGGAGGCTTCCAGTTCGGCCGGATCTTCTTCGTCCTCGTCGCGAAGCGCTTCCACGTCAGGGTGGCGGAACAAGGCGCTGTCGTCGAAGTTCATCTTGGCGTCGAGCGCCATGACGTCGCCCGAACCGGTGACCACCAGCGGGTTGATCTCGACGATAGAGGCGTCCAGTTCGATAAAGGCCTTGTAGACGGCGAGCATGAATTCGATCCCCGAATCGATCTGCTTGCCTTCAAGCCCAAGCCCTTCGGCCAGTCCCTTAGCGTCGTCGGCTGTCATGCCGGTGGCCGGGTCGATCTGCACTTTAAGGATTTTCTCGGGCGTCGCCTCGGCGACTTCCTCGATTTCCATGCCGCCTTCGGTTGATGCCATCATCACCAGCTTCGACGTTTCCCGGTCCAACAACATACCCAGGTACAACTCGCGTGCGATGTCGCAACCGTCTTCGATGTAGATGCGGTTGACTTCCTTGCCGGCCGGCCCCGTCTGCTTGGTGATCAGCACATGGCCGAGCATTTGGGCGGCGCTGTCTTTGACCTCGTCAAGGGATTTAACGACGCGTACGCCGCCTTTTCCGTCGGGGTTGTCCTGAAATTTTCCGGCGCCGCGTCCGCCGGCGTGAATCTGCGATTTGACGACATAGACCGGGCCGCCCAGGGCCTCCGCCTGCTCGACCGCCTCGTCAACGGTGAGGGCGACACCTCCCTTAGGCACGGCAACACCGTACTCGCGGAGCAACTGCTTGGCCTGATATTCGTGAATGTTCATGGAGTTCCTCTCTCGGCTCGCTGGTCCGCCCGCAGGGGTTTAGCGGCGCTTAGCCGTCGTTTTTTTTCTTGGCCGCTTTGCGTTTGGCGGGTTTCTTTTTCGGTTTTGCCTTTGCCTTTGCTTTTGGCTCGGCGTTTTTGGCCATCAACTTTTTGGTCGTCCTCAGCAAGCCCTTCACGGCGTTGACCGATTGGCGGAACATCTCGCGTTCCTCGGGGTCGAGCTTGATCTCGACGACCTTTTCGACGCCGCGTTTGCCGATGACGCACGGCACGCCGACGTAAAGGCCGTTGATGCCGTATTCGCCCTTGAGGTAGGCGGCGCAAGGCAGGACACGGCGCTTGTCTTTCAAATAGGCGTCGGCCATCTGGATGGCCGAACTTGCCGGGGCATAAAATGCCGAGCCGGTCTTTAGAAGCGCGACGATTTCGCCACCGCCCGCGCGGGTGCGCCTGACGATTTCGTCGATGCGTTTGCTGGTTGTCCATTTCATCTTCACCAGATCGGGCAGCGGAATACCGGCGACGGTGGAATAGCGCACCAGGGGCACCATGCTGTCGCCGTGGCCACCCAGAACAAAGGCGGTGACGTCTTCGACGGAAACCTTGAATTCTTCGGCCAGGAAATAGCGAAAGCGCGCCGAATCTAGGACACCGGCCATGCCGACGACCTTGTTGTGGGGCAGTCCGCAGGCATCGCGCAGCACCATGACCATGGCGTCGAGCGGGTTGGTGATGCAGATGACGAAGGCGCCGGGGCAGTTTTCTTTAATCCCTTGGCCGACGGACTGCATGACCTTGGTGTTGATGCCGATCAGATCGTCGCGGCTCATGCCCGGCTTGCGGGCGATCCCGGCGGTGACGATGACGACGTCGGCGCCCTTGATGGCGCTGTAATTCTTGGCCCCTGTGAGCTTCGCATCGAAGCCTTCGACGGGCGACGATTCGGCGATATCCAGCGCCTTGCCGGCAGGAATGCCGTCGACGATATCGAACAGGACAATATCGCCCAGTTCCTTTAATCCGGCCAAATGGGCCAGGGTGCCACCGATGTTTCCGGCGCCAATAAGCGCGATTTTGTTGCGAGCCATATTTCCATCCCAAGGTTAAAAGTTAGCCGAAATCCGCCAAAAACGACGCAGACAGCCTTATTATGCCTTTTGTCGTACCTTGTTTTGGAATCGAGGGCAAGAAAAAGGGGTTTTTTAGGACCAACCGGTCCAGAACATACGGGGTTAATCCCCCGGCTGATCCGCGACCAGATCGAGACCGATATCGACTGACGGCGCCGACATGGTAATGGCGCCGACGGAAATAAAATCAACGCCGGTTTCGGCGATGGCGCGAATGGTGTCGAGCGTGACGCCGCCCGATGCTTCCAGCGGTATCCGCCCCGCCGTCACGGCGACGGCTTGCCTGAGCATATCCAGCGACATGTTATCGAGCAGCACCCGATCGGCGCCGGCGTCGATGGCTTGGCGTAACTGTTCGATGGTGTCGCACTCGACCTGGATGCCGGAAAGCCCGGCGTCTTTGGCGCGCTTCGTGGCCTCACCGGCGGAACCGGCGACGGCGATGTGGTTGTCTTTGATCAATACCCCGTCATCGAGGCGCATGCGGTGGTTGGTGGCGCCACCCATAGAGGTGGCGTATTTGCTTAAAATCCGAAGCCCCGGAATGGTTTTGCGGGTATCCAGCAGAACCGCCCCGGTGCCTTTTATTTTTTCGACATAGGCTTTGGTTAAAGTTGCGATGCCGGACAGCGTTTGCAGGAAATTCAGCGCCGTTCGTTCCGCCGACAGCAACCCCGCCGCCGGGCCTTGCAGACGGGCCATGACGGTGCCGGCCTTGATGGCATTACCGTCTGTGACCTCGGCGGAAATATCGGCTTCTGGGGCCAGCCGGTGGAATGCTTCCAGCGCCACGGGCATGCCGGCGACGACGATGTCCTGGCGGCTGACCATGATCAGCTTCAGGCGAGTGCCGGCGGGGATGACGGCGTTTGTCGTCAAATCGCCAAGGCCTAAGTCTTCGGCCAGGGCGGTATCGACGGCGGCTTTTACGTCCGCCGCATTTAAGGAAGGAGAGGACACAGGGATTATTCCGCCGCTTGCGTCACCGCGTCCGGCCGGGGCGACATCTCGAGCATTTTTTCAAGCGGCTTGAGGGCGCGGAGCCTGAGGTCTTCGGGGATTTCAATCCGGGGCGCGCTGTTGAGCATGGCCAAATAGACCTTTTCCAGCGTGTTCATTCCCATGAACGGGCAATCGGCGCAATTGCAACTGCCATCGGAGCCGGGGGCAGCATGAAACGTCTTGCCCGGGGCGGCTTTTTCCATCTGGTGAATGATGTGGCGTTCGGTGGCGATGATGAATTCGTTGGCCGGAGAGCCAACGACAAAATCCAAAATCCCCTTGGTCGAACCGATATGGTCGGCGTGCGAGAGAATGCCGTCATGGCATTCCGGATGGGCGGCGATGGGGGCATTCGGGTGCCGGGCCTTGAGCTTTACCATCTCGTGTTCGGAAAACTGGTCATGGACGATGCAGGTGCCTTCCCACAACAGCATATCGCGGTTGGTTTTTTGCGCCAGGTAGGCGCCGAGATGGCGGTCCGGGGCGAACAGGATCGGTTGCTTCTTGGGTAACTGGTTGATGATGTATTCGGCATTCGACGACGTCACGATGATGTCGGATTGGGCCTTCACGGCGGCCGAGCAATTAATGTAGGTAATCGCCAGATGGTCCGGGTGTTCGGCCCTGAAGCGAGCGAAGTCATCCGGCTGGCAGGCTTCTTCCAGGGAACAGCCGGCGTCGGCATCGGGCAGCACCACGGTTTTTCCGGGGCTGAGAATTTTCGCCACTTCGGCCATGAAGCGCACGCCGCAGAAAACGATCATGTCGGCATCCGTGGCGGCGGCCTTGCGCGATAAATCCAGGCTGTCACCGACGAAGTCGGCCATGTCCTGAATTTCCCCATCTTGATAGTAGTGGGCCAGGATGATGGCGTTTTTCTCGCGCCGCAGGCGTTCGATCTCGGCCCAGGGGTCTAACCTGGGATCGAGGTCCTGCAATTTTATGGCTTGGCCGTCCGGCCTGATGACGGTGTTGCTCAAGGCATTTCTCCTAAGAATTGAGATATTCTTGCTGTTTTGCCTTTGGCACAAAATCGGCCCAAAAAACGTAAACCATCAACTGTAGATTATATAGGGTAGCAAACCGCGTTTCGCAAAGTCCAAGGATTAATACTGCTATCAGGTGTGCCTAAAGCGGTCAACAGGTATGCGGTTGGGCCATATAATCAGCCGATTGCATCTCCATCAGGCGTGACACGGTGCGCTCGAATTCAAACGCCCCGTCGCCTTCGGTGTAAAGCTCGCTCGCCGGGACATCGGCCGAACAGATGAAGTTGACTCTGGCTTCGTAGAGCGCGTCAATCAAGGTGACGAAACGTTTCGCCGCATTGCGGTTATCCGGCCCCAGTTTGGGGATGTGGCGCAATATCAAGGTGTGAAAATTTGCGGCAATGGCAAGGTAGTCGGCCGGGCCTAGGTTTTCTTCGCAAAGGTCTGCAAAATCGGCCATGGCGACGCCTTCGGCTTCCTTGGGAATGGTGATGTCACGTCCCTGGACGTGAACGGTCACGGGCCGGGGGTGGCCGCCGATGGAAAGGTCGTGAAAGTCGGCATCCATTTTTTCATCGGCGGCGCTATCGGCGGGGGTCAGGAAGGTTTCCATATTTTTTAACCGGTCGAGCCGGTAATC
>LFEN01000051.1 GCA_001510075.1 Alphaproteobacteria bacterium casp-alpha2 | reverse complement strand
TCTGATCTTCCTTTCATGAAGACCAGAAAACACCAAAATAGTAGCTTACGTCACTGTCCGATTTCTGGGGAGTAGCTCAATGGTTGAATTCGGTGCCGACAAGCCAGTCCGACAGGCTGCTAGAGGAAAAACACCTTGGTGGAATTGCCTTAACCCCCCAAGAAGCCTAGTTTAGCCCTTTCCCGGTCGGCCCAGAACTGCATTATCAGGCTGGCTGAATTGATTCGGAGATACCGCGTGGCCAAGAAACCTGTAAAAACAGAAGAAGACCTTTTCATCCAGGAAGTCGATGAGGATCTTCGCCAAGACCAGGCGCATCAGTTGTGGCAGGATTACGGCAAGTACGCCGTCGCCCTGGCGGTCCTGTTGGTTGTTGGCGTCGCCGGTTTCAAAGGCTGGCAAGCCTACGACATTTCAAGCCGCGAAGCCGCCAGCGCCCGTTTTTCCCAGGCCATGAAGATTGACCCGGCCAAGGATCCGGACGCCGCCCTCAAGGCATTTCAGGGCATTACCGCCGACGGCAAGGCCGGATATCCGCTTCTCGCCCGGTTTCAACAAGCCAAACTGCTGGCCAAGGCCGGCAACGCCCAGGGGGCGGCCGATGCCTACCGGGCGCTGTCCGGCGACAAAAGCATTGATGAAATTTACCGGAATTTGGCGATCATTTTGGGTTCCTTGCAGGAACTGAACACGCAGGCCCCGAACCTGGAGGCGCTGGAAAAGAAACTTCAGCCCCTGGCGGCGGACGACAGCACATGGCGTTTTTCGGCGCGGGAGATTTCAGGGATTATCGCCAACCAAACCGGCGATAAAGACAAAGCGCGGAAACTGTTTTCCGCCCTGGCCGAAGACCGCACCGCCCCGCAAGGGGTTCGCGCCCGGGCCCAGGAAATGCTATCCATACTCGGGAAATGATTTGGCAGAGCAGATGAAACGAATTCCTAAATTTTTGGCGCTGCTTCTGGGCGCCGTCCTGTTGGTTGGCGGTCTCGGCGGCTGCGATACGGTCGGCGGGTGGTTCTCCAAAGACAAAGCGCCGCCGTTGCCAGGCGACCGAATCTCGGTGCTGCTGAATCAGCGCGCGCTGAGCGCCGACCCGGAACTGGCGGATGTGCAAATCCTGCTTCCGGCGCCGCAACCCAATACCGATTGGCCACAATCGGGCGGTTACCCCAACCACGTCATGCATCACCTGCAGATTCCGGAAAACATCCATAAATCCTGGTCCGTTGATATCGGTTCCGGGTCTAAAGATGAAGAACGTCTGGCTTCGTCACCGGTCATCGCCGACGGCAAGGTGTTTGTCGTTGATTCGTCTTCCGTCGTCAGCGCCTATGACACCAAAGATGGCGGCCGCCTTTGGGAAATAGATTTAACCCCCGATGATGAGGACGACGGCCATATTTCAGGCGGCGTCGCCTATGAAAAGGGCCGGGTTTACGTATCCACCGGGTTTGCCCAGGTCATCGCGCTCGACGCCAATAGCGGCACCGAGATCTGGCGGCAAAAAGTCAGCGGCCCGGCACGCGCCGCGCCGACGGTCAGAAACGGGCGCGTCTTCATCGTTACCGTCGATAACCGGCTGTTCGCCATCCACGCCGAAACCGGCAAGGCGCTGTGGACCCACACGGGTATTTCCGAAACCGCCTCCATGTTGGGCAGCGCCAGCCCTGCAGTCAGCGGTGACGTCGTCGTCGTGCCTTACACGTCGGGCGAGCTGGTCGCCTTGAAAGCATCCAGCGGGCGCCTGCTCTGGCAAGACACCCTGACCACCATCAAACGCACCGACGTAATTTCCAACCTGGCGCATATTCGCGGTCTGCCGGTGATCGACCGGGGCCGGGTCATCGTCATCAGCCACGGCGGCATCATGGCGGCGCTCGATTTGAGGACGGGCCGCCGGCTTTGGCAGAAGGAAATCGGCGGGCTCGAAAACCCCTGGGTCGCCGGCGATTATATTTTTGTCATCACCAACGATGCCGAAATCGCCGCCATCTCCAGAACCGACGGACGCATTCACTGGGTCCGCGCCCTGCCGCGCTACGAAGATGCTGAGAAACAGGAAGACCCGATCATCTGGACCGGGCCGATTTTGGCATCCGACCGATTGGTCGTTGCCGGTTCGCACGGGCAAGCCATGGCCATTTCGCCTTATACGGGGCGTATACTGGGCACCGTGGAAATGCCCGATGGTGTATCCGTGCCGCCCGTGTCTGCCGGTGGCACGGTCTATTTTCTTGCCAACGACGCCGAACTGGTAGCCTACCGCTAACCAACCCGCAATTAATCTGGCGTGAAACAATGTCTTTTACCGTTGCCGTTATTGGCCGACCAAATGTGGGGAAATCGACCCTTTTTAACCGCCTGATCGGTAAACGGCTGGCCATCGTTGACGACACCCCCGGCGTCACCCGCGACCGCCGCGAAGGCGACGCCAGTATCGCCGATCTGAAATTCACCCTGATCGATACCGCCGGCCTTGACGACGCCACCGATGGAAGCATGGAAGCGCGCATGCGCGAGCAGACGGAACGCGCCCTCGATGACGCCGACGTGGTGCTGTTTCTGATCGATGCCCGGGCCGGGGTTACGCCTATGGACGAACACTTTGCCGGCTGGCTGCATCGCCACGGCACGCCGGTTGTTCTGGTCGCCAACAAATGCGAAGGCGGCGCCGGGCAAGGCGGCCTGATGGATGCCTATAGCTTAGGCCTCGGCGACCCCGTCGCCTTTTCCGCCGAACACGGCGAAGGCCTGGACGGACTTTATGATGCATTGTTGCCGTTCGCCGGTGAAACGCTCGACGACATTCCCTTTGACGAAGATGAAGACCCGGATGAGGCTTGGCGCACAAGACCCCTGCAACTGGCCATCGTCGGACGCCCCAACGTCGGCAAATCGACCATGGTCAACAAGCTGCTCGGCGAAGAAAGAATGCTGACCGGACCGGAAGCCGGGATCACCCGCGACTCGATCTCGATCTCGTGGAACTGGCAGGGCCGCGACATCCGCCTCATCGACACCGCCGGCATGCGCCGCAAGGCGCGGGTCACAAAGAAGCTCGAAGGCCTGTCCGTCGGCGACACGCTGCGCGCCATCCGCTACGCCGAGGTCGTGGTGCTGGTTATCGACGGCACCATGGAATTTGAAAAACAGGATTTGTCCATCGCCCGACTGGTCATCGAAGAAGGCCGCGCCCTGATCCTGGCGGTCAACAAGTGGGATGCGGTCACAGGCAAAGAAAAGGCCATGGGCCAGATCGAAGACCGCCTGCAGACGTCGCTGCCACAAGTCAGAGGAATTCCCGTGATCACCTGCTCGGCGCTCAAGGGCAAGGGGTTGAACAAACTGCTGCCCGCCGTCACCAAGGTCCATGAAATATGGAACCGCCGGGTGCCGACGGGCGGGCTGAACCGCTGGCTCGAAGCCATGATCGAGGCGCACCCGCCGCCGGTAACAAAAGGCCGCCGCTTGCGGCTGCGCTACATCACCCAGGCCAAGGCCCGGCCGCCGACGTTCGTTGTTTTCGTCAGCCGCAAGGATGTGCTGGAAGAAAGCTATATCCGCTACCTGATCAACGGCCTTAGGGAAAATTTCGATTTGCCCGCCGTACCCATCCGCATCCACCAGCGCACCGGCACCAATCCGTATGTCGACGAGGAAGCCAAGAAAGAGCCCAAAGGCAAAACCAGGACCAAGGCCAAGAGCAAAGGCAAAACGCCGATGAAGAAGAAACAGCCTGAACGGCGCTCACCCCCCCGGGCATCCTAAGGTCGTCATTTTATTTATGTCCGCTTCCCCCCTACCCGCCACCTTTCTGAAACATGCGGTCGAACAGTTTCAGCGCCGTTTCACGCTCCGCCCTGGCGTAGCCGGTAAATTTCAGGGTCACGTCGGTGACGGGGATGGACAGCTTGGCGATTTGGCGGGTTCGTTCGGGGCCGAGGCTGATTTCGAGCCGCTTGGGCCCGCTTTTATAAGTCACGTTGGCGCCTGTTTTCTTGAAGGCCTTGCCTCCCAGCGCACTCGGCAGGACGCGGAAGAAATCCCCATGCGTCAGCGCCATTTCTTTTTTGATGACGACAGGCTTGGAAGCCCCCCCTGCTACAGGCGGCCAGACGGCGAGATGATCACCGTCGGCGAGGGCGTGGTTGTCGCGCTCGCCGGGATGGACAAAGACGCCGTTGACCAGCACCAGGTGGCAGACTTCGGGTGGTAATTTCAATTGTTTCAGCACCGCCCCGACGTTGGCGTCGGCGGCGACGTCCATGTCGGCTTCATTTTTATGGCCCCCCGCCGGGAGGTATTTGTCCAGCAAGGCGAAAAGCTTGATGCGGATGTGCATGGGCCGGATTAGGCCGCCGCAGGAGAAAGCGCAACATAGGCTTCCATCACTGAGGAAGGATTAGCGATGAGTTTTTTCTTCCAGGGGCCGAGGGAAATCCGGCTTTGGATGAGCCCGCGGATGACCCCGACATGCTCGGTCAGGCCCAGTGTCAGCGCGCCGATGAGCCTGTCGTCTTCGAAGGCGAGGCGCGTATAGCGGAAATGACCCTTGTCCACGGTCTCGGCGATATCCCCGCCGTTGACGCCCGGCCAGTTGCCGAAGGAGGCGGAAATCAGCCCCGCCGTATCCAGCACATTCATGATCAGGCTGCCTTGGTATCTGGCGTCGCCGCCGGCCATGTTGATGGCGGCGATGCGGCCATGCTCGGCCGCCGTCGGCTGGATGGCGTGGACGGCCCAGCCGCCGGAGAAATCCGGGCCGCAGGCGACATCACCGGCGGCATAGATGCCGTCGATAGACGATTGCAGGTGATCATCGACGGCAACGCCGCCGTCTTGCATCCTGACGCTGCCCCCTTTGAGAAACCCGGTGTTGGATTTAACCCCGGTGGCGACGACGATCAGGGCTGCGTTGACCGGGCGGCCTTTGTTGAGGTGGACCGTCAAGCCGCCCGCGTTGGATTTTTTGACACCCGTCACGCGGGTTTTGGTTTTGACGGCGACGCCTTTTTTCTGACACCAGCTTTTCAGCATATTCCCCGCCGTCTCGTTCATCATCCGTGGCACCATGCGGTCTTCCATTTCGATAACGGTGAGATTGACGCCACGCGCAAGCAGGCTTTCCAGAATGATGCAGCCGATGAAGCCGGCCCCCATGAGCACGACATCGGCGCCGGGTTGCGCCAGCTCAGCAATGTTGCGGGCGTCGGCCAGGGTCCAGCAGTGATGGACGCCCGTGAGGTTGAGCCCCGGCACCGGGGGTTTGACCGGGCGCGATCCGGTGGCGATCAACAGGCGATCAAAGGGGGTTTTTGCGCCACCGGCGAGAATGACCTGGCGTTTTTTCGGCAATACTTTGGCGACACGGTCGCGTAGCACGTGAATGGATAAGTTTTTGAAATGGCCGGGGGTTTTGCGCAGGCGGGTGCCGTCTTCGCCGATGCCGCCGGACAGCACATAAGGGATGGCCATGCGCGAATAGGGCGCTTCCGGCTCATCACCGATGAGCACGATGGTGCCCTTGGGATCGGCTTTCCGCAGCGTCTCGGCGGCGATAACCCCCGCCGGTCCGGCCCCGGCGATGACGTATTTCATCGCACTTCCCCTTGGGCCTTAAAGAGCCAGACGGCTGAGAGTCTTGTTCGACGGCACGCCGTCTTTCGACCAGCCGCGCAGTTGGTAGTATTCCGGCAGCATCTTGTGCAAACCGGAGGTCAGGCCCTTGGCCGGGCCGGTCTTGGCGGCGTCCTTCAACAGGCGTTTGGGCAAGGTATCGTCCTTGCCGGTAAAGCCGGCGTCGAGGTTGAATTTTCGCTCAAGATTCCAGATACGCTCGCCGACCAGCAGCAGGTTATCGACGGACCAGTCGCCGGCGCAGGCCGCGTCAATCTGCGGCGCAATATCATCCAGCGACCAGGCGAAGGTGGTAAACACGCAAATCCCGGCCGAATCAACGACCGACGTGGCGTTCTGGAAAGCGATGACCAGCCCGGCCTTGCCCTTTGTCGCCAGGGGATCGGTTTTTTCCGGGATGCCGAGAATTTCCGAGGCCACGGTGTAGCTGCGCAAATGACACGCACCCCGGTTCGACGTCGCATAGGTCAGGCCCATACCCTGAATACCGCGCCCGTCATAGGCGGGAAATTCCTGGCCTTTGACCTGCATGGCCAGGGCCGGGCGTTTGTATTTGGCGCACAACAGTTTCGAGCCAAGGCCGATTTCGGCGCCGAAGCCCTTGGCTTGCCCGGTCAGTTCCGCCAGCTTGGTCAGCGCCTTGGCGTTGCCGAAATTGAGCGCGATGCCGCCGGTATGTTTTTTGGTCAGAACGCCTTTTTCGTACATCTCCATCGCCGCGCCCACCGTCGCCCCAAATGAAATCGGATCGAAACCCTGTTCGTTGCAGATGAAGTTGGCAAACGTCAGCGCATCCAGATCATCGACGCCCGTCGCTGCCCCCAAGGCCCAGGCGGCTTCGTATTCCAGTCCGCCGGAAGCGATTTGATATTGCGGCCGTTTGGCCACCGTGTAATGGGTGCGGTCGATGGTCGAAATCCGCCCGCAGGCGATGGTGCAGGCAAAGCACGCCGCATTGGTCACCAGGTTCGGCTTGCCGTCGCTGGCGCGCGGCTCGGCCATGGCCTCGGCGGAGATATCGGCGGCGCCGTCGAACTGATTGGCGAGATGGTTGCGGGTCGGCAGCGCGCCGACTTCGTTAATGACATTCATCAACACCTGGGTGCCCATGGCCGGCAGGCCCTGGCCGGTGACGGCATTATCGGCCAGCACCTGTTTTCCCTTGGCGACGGCGGACATGAATTTTTTGGGGTTGTCGACGGTAACGCCCAAGGTGCCGCGAATGGCGACGGCCTTGAGGTTTTTCGATCCCATGACGGTGCCGACGCCGGAACGTCCGGCGGCACGGTGCATATCGTTGACGATGCAGGCGAACTTGACGCCCTTTTCGCCGGAAACACCGATCGACGCCACCCGGATTAGCGGATCACCATGCTTTTTCTTGATGCCTTCTTCGGTATCCCAGACCGATTTGCCCCAGAACCCGCGCCCGTCCTGCAATTCCGCCTTGCCGTCGCGGACCAGCAGGTAGACGGGGGTTTTCGCCCGGCCTTCAAAAATGATCATGTCGTAGCCGGCGTTTTTCATTTCGTTGCCGAAAAAGCCGCCGGAATTGGAACACGCGATAGCGCCCGTCAGCGCGCCTTTTGTAATCACCGAATAGCGCCCGGCCGTCGAGGCGTTCGTGCCCGTCAGCGGCCCCGTCGCCATGATCAGCTTGTTTTTCGGCGACAGCGGATTGACGCGGGGGTCGATTTCCTCGCACAGGTACTTGGTTCCCAGACCACGCTGGCCCAGATACTTCTTCGCCCAATCCATATTCAGCGGCTCGTCCGTGCAGGTGCCCTTGGTCAAGTCAACGCGGAGAATTTTTCCTGTCCATGCCATGATTTACTCTCCTATGCCCCGGCCTGCAGGGCAGCGTCTGTTTTCGCCGCCCAGGCGCGCATTTTTTCCAATCCGGTGAGGTCAGCGTCCATATAGGCGATGGCGTCCGTCGGGCAGGCCTTCACACATTCAGGATCGCCGCCGCACAGGTCACACTTGATGACCTTGCCGGTGGCCTGGTTGTAATTCACCGTGCCGAAGGGACACGCGATGGTGCACACCTTGCAGCCGACGCAGACGTCATCGGATACCACCTTGGCGCCGTTTGTCATATCGACGGTGATGGCGTCGACCGGGCACGCATGCAGGCACCAGGCCTCGTCGCACTGGGTGCAGGTGTAGGGAACGAAGCGTCCCTGGTCATGAAAATTGAAAACCTTGATCCGCGACTTGGCCGGGTTGAATACCCCCTCGGCCTGGTACGAACACGCCAGCTCGCATTGCAGGCAGCCCGTACACTTGTCGGGATAAATGACTAGAGACTTCTGCATCGATGATCCTCCCTTGTTTGGGTAAAGCTTAACACCGGAAGGGCAAGCCGTTGGACTCCTTTTTTTTCACCCGATTGATCTTAATCAAAACGATTCCCATTTATAGTGTTATCCTGCTTGTTACCTTGGCATCCACCACACACTCTCAAGGAGTATAGATAAACATGATGAACGGAATGATTGCCCTGACCCTGCCCGCCATGACGGTCCTCGCCCCCTTTACGGCCTGGGCCAATGGTGGAACCGGGGGCTATAGCGGTTATGGACATATGTGGGGCGGCGGCGGGCATTTTTTTTACGGCCCGGTGATGATGATCCTCGTCCTCGCCATCATCGTCGCCATCGTCGTGCTGGTCGTGCGCTGGATGGGCGGCGGGTCCGGCGGACAATCCACCCCGGCCGGGAAATCGCCCGCCGACATCCTTAAAGAGCGCTACGCCCGCGGTGAAATCGACAGCAAGGAGTTTGAAGAACGCCGGAAAATCCTTGGCGATTAACCCCTCTCGTTTGACAAGGAGCCACCCAACACGAACAAGTGAATGGGCGCTGATTGGCGCGACCACGTTTTAGCGTCAGTATGCGGCTTCGACATCAACGTTTGGAGAAATTGAGCCTTGGCTAAGAAGAAGAACAAGCGAAAAAAAAATAAATCCTCGGCCCCAAGTGGCCGCCAAGGCGCTGTCCCGGCACCCAAGCCATCCGGGAAGCCCCAGGGGAAATCTAAGGGGAAGCTCGTTTTCTATGCAGTGTTGGCGGCGGCAATTGTGGCGGGGGGGTTTTTTATCTGGCAATCAAACCAGGCCGTGACGGCGTTTGATAAAACCGCTGTGCTTGGAAAATCCAAGCTCTCGTCCGTCATTACCGAAAGGGATGACGGACGCGGTCACTACGAATTTGACCACCAGGCCAACTTTTCGGGCCGTTTTCCCACGTCCGGCCAACACAATCAGCGGTGGACCGAACCAGGGTTTTACGAAGAACCCCAGAACGCGGGAAAATTGGTTCACGCTCTGGAACACGGAAATATTGTTATCTATTACGACACCCCGGGGGCGAAAGCCCTCGCCTTGCTGAAACAGTGGTCGAGCCTGTTCCAGGGGCAATGGTCGGGTGTCGTCGTCGTACCGGCGACGGGCCTTGGCGAGGAAATCGTCCTCAACGCCTGGCGTAAAAAGCTTCGCTTGAAGCCGTTGGCTGAATCACCCGCAGCAGCCTTCATCGACACCTACCGTGGCCGCGGCCCGGAACATCCGGTTCGCTAAGCACCCTAAAACCGCATCGGCACTGCCTGGACCACGTTCTCCAGCGCGTTGATCTTCTGCAATGTGTCGGGCGAGGTTTCGCCGTCGGTTTCGATCAGGGCAATGGCGTCGCCGGCCTCTTCGGCGCGGCCAAGATGGAAGGTCGCGATATTGACGCCCGCGTCGCCCATCAGGGTACCGAGCGCGCCGATTAACCCCGGCTTGTCCCGGTTGGTGATGTAGAGCATGTGCGGACCCAGCTTGGCGTCGATGGGAATGCCCTTGATCTCAACCAGACGGGGTTCGTCGTTAAACAGCGTACCGGCAACGGATCGGGTTTGGGTTTGCGTCGTTACCGTCAACGTGATCAAGGTCTGGAAAGCCCCGGCTTCGCCGCTGCGCACCTCGCGCACATTGATGTTACGCTCCTTGGCGATGGAAGGCGCGTTGACCATGTTGACGCCTTCCATCAGCGGCGATAACAATCCCTGCAGGACGATGGCGGTCAAGGGCCGGCAGTTGAATTCACCGCAAAGTCCTGCATAGGCAATGGTCACTTCCTTGATCGCCGATTGCGTTGCTTGCCCGGCGAAGCTGCCGAGTTGCTGGGACAGCGTCATATAGGGTTTCAGTTTCGGCGCTTCTTCGGCCGACACGCTTGCCATATTGAGGGCATTGGAGACGGCCCCGGTATTCAGGAAATCGGCCATTTGCTCGGCAATTTGTTCGGCGACTTTTTCCTGGGCTTCCGTCGTCGCGGCGCCCAGGTGCGGCGTCACGACGACGTTTTCCATCCCAAACAGGGGATTATGCTCAGCCGGTTCCTGGGCGAAGACATCAAGGGCAGCGCCGGCGACGTCGCCGTTTTCAAGCGCAACCTTCAGGTCTTCTTCGACAATCAGGCCGCCGCGGGCGCAATTGATGATGCGCACGCCTTTTTTCATCTTCTTGATGGCCCGGGCGTTGATGATGTCGCGCGTTTGCTCGGTCAGCGGCGTGTGCAGGCTGATAAAATCGGCACGCTTGAACAGCGCCGGCAGCTCCACCTTCTCGACCCCCAGTTCTTCCGCCCGTTCCGGCGTCAGGAAGGGATCATAGGCGATGACCTTCATCTTCAATCCCTGCGCCCGGTCGGCGACGACGGAGCCGATATTGCCGCACCCGATCAGACCCAGCGTCTTGCCCATCAGCTCGACCCCCATGAAGCGTGACTTTTCCCACTTCCCGGCATGGGTCGAGGCATTGGCTGCGGGGATTTGCCGGGCCACGGCCAGCATCATGGAAATGGCGTGCTCGGCGGTGGTGATGGAATTGCCAAACGGCGTATTCATGACGGCGATGCCCTTGGCCGTCGCCGCCTCGACATCGATGTTATCGACGCCGATCCCGGCCCGGCCGATGGCCTTGAGCCTGCCTGCCGAGGCCAGAACTTTCGACGTAACCTTGGACGATGAGCGCACCAGCAAGCCGTCGTAACCGCCGATGATGTCCGCAAGGCCGTCTTTGTCGAGGCCGGTAATCACATCCACATCAATGTCTGCCTTTTTCAAAACCTCTTCGGCGAGCTTGCTCATCTTGTCGGAGATCAGGACTTTGGGCTTGTTCATGAGGTGCCCCCATCCGTCTCCGCCTTGATCGTCGCCCAGGCCCAGTCGAGCCATGGGAACAGTGCTTGCAGGTCCGATGTTTCCACCGTCGCCCCGTTCCAGATGCGAAGCCCGGCCGGCGCCGATACATAAGACGCGATATCGAGGGCGGCACCCTCGGCCTCCAGCAGCGCCGCGATACGCTTGCCGACGCTATCCTTGAAATCTTCGCCCCGGGTTTGCAGCCACGGGTCGATGACTTTCAGACACACTGATGTGGGTGATCGGAACGCTGGGTCCAACGCCAGAAAATCCACCCAATAGGCGCTTTCGACCCAGGCGCTGGTGGCCTTGAAATTGGCATTTGTGCGGGCCATCAGGCCCTTGACGCCGCCTTCGGCTTCGGCCCATTTAAGGCTGTCGATGGCATCCTCGACCGCCATCATCGACGGCGTATTGATCGTCGCTGCCTCGAACGGCGCCATGTCCAGCTTGCCGTTTTTAACCAGCCGGAACAGCTTCGGCATCGGCCAGGGCGGGGTGTAGGATTCCAGCCTTGTGACAGCACGGGGGCCTAAAACGATCATGCCGTGCGCGCCTTCGCCGCCCATGACTTTCTGCCAGGACCATGTGGTGACGTCGAGCTTGTCCCAGGGCAAATCCATGGCAAAGGCGGCCGACGTGGCGTCACAGATGGTCAATCCTTCGCGGTCTTCAGCGATCCAGTCACCGTCGGGAACGCGGACGCCCGACGTCGTACCGTTCCAGGTAAAGACGACATCATGGCCGGGATCGACCCGCGACAGGTCCGGCAGCTCCCCATAAGGCGCTTCCAGCATGCGGACATCGTCGAGCTTCAACTGATTGAGAACATCATTGGCCCAGGTGGCGCCGAAGTTCTCCCAGTTGAGAAGATCAACACCGCGCGGCCCGAGCAATGACCACAGCGCCATTTCCATGGCCCCCGTATCGGAGGCCGGTACGATGCCGACAAGATGGCTATCGGGGATTTCAAGGACCGAGCGGGTGCGGTCCATGACTTGCATCAGCCTCGCCTTGCCGTCCTTGTGACGGTGCGAGCGGCCGAGAAAAGCATCTTCCAATACCGTCACGGACCAGCCGGGACGTTTGGCGCAGGGACCTGATGAAAAACGGGGATTTGCCGGACGGGTGTCCGGTTTGGATAATTCGTTCACAATTTTCTCCTTCCTTACAGAAGGTCGCGCCCCGTTGGGGAGGCGTGGCCCGCAGGTCTTATAGGCCCGACCTCCAGTCCGGTCAAGCGATCAAGTCGGCGCAAAAAATTGATCGTCATTTGCTAAACTTGGTGTAACGTCCCCCCCCAACCCGAAACCAACCTTGGCGACCCATGCCCCCCATTTCTCCTCCTGCCCCAGCAAGCAAGACCGTCAACGCCATGGTCATCGGCGACGGCAATTTCATTGCCGGGCGGGCCACTGGCTTGCTGGAGAAATATCCGCGCATCAACGTCGTCGCCAGGCCCCAGAACGACGCCGAGGCGCTGGCCCGGTTTACGGCTGCAAGCGTGGACGTTATCGTTTTCGACATCGGCGGGGCGCCGGGAGAAGCCATCACCACCATCACCGGTTTGCTGAACATCGACCCCAAGGCGGAAATCATCATGATTTCGACCTTGAATTTCACCAACGTCAAAACCGCCATCGAGGCTCTGGATAAGGGCGCGGCTGAATTTCTGCAAACGCCTGCCGCCCATACCAAGGAGCGAAGCCTCGCGGTTTTTCAGCACAACCTGACGGAAACGGTTTACGGCCTCGGGCTGGCCCGGCAGCGCGAGAGGCTGCCCCCAAAAGAGGCCCCCGCCGCCCCGGCATTCGACCTTCGCCCTGTTTCCCGGGCAACGCCGGAGATTTTGGTTATTGCCAGTTCTACCGGTGGGCCAAAGGCGCTAAAGGATTTACTTGCCGGGCTGCCCCCTTCCATGTCCCTGCCGATTCTGATCGCCCAGCACATGCCGCCTATTTTTACCGAAACGCTGGCAAAAAACCTTTCCAGCATATCCGGCCGCCCGGCCGGAGAAGGCAAGGACTTCGATCTCGTAAAACCCGGCCACATCTACGTCGCCCCCGGCGACAAGCACATGACCGTCGAAAAGGCCGGCGAAGATGCGATCATCCGCATCAACCAGGGCCCGCCGGAAAACTATTGCCGACCGTCCGCCAATCCGTTGTTTCGAAGCGCCGTCATGGTCTATGGCGCAGCCACCCTGGGCGCGGTGCTGACGGGCATGGGAAAAGACGGAAAATCGGGCGCCGAAGCGATTGCCAACGCCGGCGGCACCATTGTCGCCCAGGATGAGGAAAGCTGCGTCGTTTGGGGCATGCCCCGGGCCGTAGCCGAGGCCGGTATTTGCAGCGCCGTCCTGCCGCTTAAAGACATTGCCCTATACCTCAACAAACTGGCAAAAAGTTAAATCCCGTAATACCAGGGAACGAACAGCGTAAACGCCACCCACATCAGCACAATCAGGGGCAGTCCGGCGCGGGCGAAATCGGTGAATTTGTAATGCCCCGGCCCCATCACCAGAAGGTTTGTCTGGTAGCCCAAGGGCGATGCAAACGAACAGTTGGCGGCAAACACCACGGCAACGACAAAAACATGGGGCTCGATCCCCATTTCACCGGCAAGCCCGACGGCGATGGGCGTAAAAAGCACGGCAATGGCATTGTTGGAAATGACGTTCGTCAACACCGCTGCCAACAGAAAAAACAGGGACAAAACGATCGTCGGCGGCGCGCCGGACAACGCGCTCAGCATCCCATGTGCCAGAAAATTGGCGCCCCCGGTTGCTTGCAGGGAGACGCTCATGGCCAGGGCGGCAGCAATGGCGGTAACGATTTTCGGATCAACGGCGCGCGATGCCTGGCGGACGTTTAACACCCCCGTGGCGACCATAGCCAATGCCCCCACCAAGGCGGCAGCGACAATCGGAACGATCCCGGATGCCGCCAAGGCAACAACGGACAGGAAAATCAGGCTGGCGCGCTTTGCATGATCAAGGGCCGGCAAGTCTTCGGCCGATCCTTCCAACAGGACAACGTCGCGGTTGCGCCGAAGGGCGGCAATATCATCCGGTTGGCCCTGGATCAGCAACACATCGCCGGACTCAAGGCGGATGTCGGTAATGCGCTTGCGGATCATCCTGGAGCGCCGTTGCAGCCCTAAAACAATGCACTGGGTTTTATAGCGGAACCCGATTTGCGGCAGGGTCCGCCCGATCATCGGCGACGCCGGCGCCACCATGACTTCGGCCAATGCCTGGCTGCCTTCCTGCCAGCGGCCGCTGGCCCCCTCATCGCCAGGGAAAGAACGTCCTTCCTCCAGGTCGGGATGCAACAAACCCGGATCTTGCGCCAAAAAATCCCCCAACGCCTTGCGGGTCGCCGCCACCACCAGAATATCGCCGGGCCGGACGGTATAATTTTCGAATGGCGGCAAGATCGCCATTTCACCACGCTGCACCAGGCGCAAGGTCTTTTCCGGCAGGCTCGGGAAGTGACCGCCCGGCGCATCCTTGCCGACCAGTTCAGAATTTTCGGAAACTGCTATCTGGGCGACGAAATGCTTTCCATCGCCTTCGACGATGCTATCGGCCATTCCCGCACGGTCCGGCAAAAGCCAGGGCGCGATCAGCAGCACATAGACGATGCCGGTCGCCGCCAGAACCATGCCGGGAGCGGTAAAATCAAAAAATTAAAACGGCGTTACCTGTAATTCGATCAAGGCGCTGTTAACCAGAAGGTTTGTCGACGACCCAATAAGCGTTGTCATGCCGCCAAGGATGGCGACGAAACTCAGGGGCATCATGATCTTGCTGACGGAACGGCCGAAACGCGCCGCCAGCACCTGCATGATAGGAATGAAGATAACCACCACCGGCGTGTTGTTGAGAAACGCGCTCACCACCGCAACCGTCCCCAACGACAAAAAAATCGCCCCTGTTGCCGGCAGGTGCCCCTGGCTCCATTGCAGCATCCAGACAGCACCGCGCTCCAGGACTCCGGTGCGGATCATTCCCTGGCCTAACACCAGCAGCGCCAAAACGGTAATCAACGCCGGATTGGCAAAGCCCTGAAGAATTCGTAGCGGCGGCAGGAGAACGGCTCCATCAGCGTCAACGACCGGGAAAAAATGGAAGAAAAGCAGCAACACGGCGATGATGCCAAGGGACGTGACTTCCATGGCCGCGCGCTCAAAAACATAAAAAACCAGCGCCCCCAGAATGAGGGCAAACACCGCCCACATCTGGAAAACGGCTCCGCTGAAAGCTTCCGTACCCATCATGTAGTTTACCCTATTGGCGGCCCTTTACCGGGGTTTAAAAATCAGGCGCTTAATTTATTAAGGGGCTGACCCAGATAACTAAGTTAAATGCAGCCTAACCCACTGTTTTATTTGCTTCATCTGATGCTGCGGCTTCGGGTTGTTAAATCGCCACTCACATT
>LFEN01000050.1 GCA_001510075.1 Alphaproteobacteria bacterium casp-alpha2 | reverse complement strand
TCGGCGCCTTCAAGGTCCGGGGCGGCTTGAATTTTATGGCTCGTCTGAAAACCGACCAACCGGATTGCCCCGGCGTGATAACGGCGACGCGCGGCAATCACGGCCAAAGCGTCGCCTTGGCCGCTGCCAAAGTGGGCCTGTCGGCGACGGTGCTGGCGCCCAAGGGCAACAACCCGGAAAAGAACGCCGCCATGCGGGCCTTGGGTGCAGACCTGATTGAGCATGGCGATGATTTTCAGGAATCATATGAACAGGCGATGCATTTGGCTGAGGTAAATAGGCTTTATCCAATTCCGCCTTATCACCCTTGGTTGGTTGAAGGGGTCGGCACCTACGCGCTGGAATTTATGTCGGCGATTGAAGGGCTGGATACCGTTTATGTCCCTATCGGCATGGGATCGGGGATATCGGGTTTGATGGCCGCCAGGGACGCGCTGGGGCTAACGACAAAGGTGGTTGGCGTCGTTGCCGAGAATGCGCCGGCCTATGCGCTTTCGTTCGATGCCGGTCAGCCGGTAGCGACGAATTCCGCCGACACCATTGCCGACGGAATGGCCTGCCGGACGCCGGACCCGGTGGCGGTAGAAGCCGTCAACAAGGGCGCCGAGAGAATCGTCCGTATCAGCGAGGACGAAATTCTCGCCGCCATGGGATATTATTTTACCGACACCCATAACGTTGCCGAAGGGGCGGGCGCAGCCCCGCTGGCGGCGTTGTTGCAGGAACGCGATAAAATGGCGGGCAAAAAAGTCGGCTTGATTTTGTCCGGCGGCAACGCGGACAGGGAATTATTCAAAAAGGCCTTGGAAGCCGTTTAGCAGGAACTACCACTTTCCCGCTTTGACCTTCAGCCAAAAATGCCCCGTCAGGTTTTTATCGTTTTTCTTTAAGCACTGATAGCGTTTTGTTTGGTGGCGGATTTTTTTGCAATTCGCCAGGGCTGCTTTGACGCCTTTGTATTCTTTTTCCGCCTTGATGGCTTTTTCGGCGCGCGCCGCCAGTGCACGGTCGATGCTGGATGGATTTTCCGGCGCCAGGGCCGCTTCCAGGGCAATCTTTGGCGTGATGCCTGTTTTAAGAGGAACACAGCCCGCCACGGGGTACTTTACACTCCAGTATTCAAATTGCTTGTAGATGATTTTTTCGCCCCATTGTCCGGCGGCCTCTTTGTGGGCCTCTTCGTGCTTGATGACGTCGGCTTTTTTTTCTTCCAGCCATTTAACGAACTTGAGGTTTTTAGTCGTACTCAGGGTTTGGCCAAACCCGGCATGGCGCATCTTTTGTTTGAAATTGTTGAAATCACTTTCTATTTCCTGCCCGCAATTGCGCAACTGGACCGCCTCTGAGCGGGTGGGAATCAGAACCGCCGTCAGGACGAAAATCACCGGCAGAAACAAAAGAGCTTTCATGGGTGCCTCGGCAGTAATTAACACCGGTCCCGATTATACGGGACCAAAGGCTATTTTAGTACGGATTTTGCGCCTGTGTAATCGCGCTTGATGCCGAAATATTCCTTCCATTGGCGCATGGCGCGCATGCCGGAATAATATTCCTCATCTGCGGTGCCGACGGGATAGGGCGGTTTTTTCGGCGCGTCGGCATCGGACCAGAGGCCGGCGCGTTTTCTGGCTTCGCGCTGGTCGATAAGCCAGTCGCCGTAGCTCTCAAACGTAATCCAGCCGTGCGGCGCGTCCAGGGTAACGGCGCGATAGCGGCCATCCATCTCAATCGCCAGTTCGACCTGTTCATCGGTCTGTTCCAGGGGCTCGGCGATGTCTTCGTAGCCCAGCTCGCGCATCATGTCGCCGGCGACCCAGGACATGATTCGTTGCGCATCGATGCTCAACATGTGTTTGTAGATGCCGACGTGCTGGTCGGTGATGGGGTGGGCCAACGCCCAGTTGTCTTTGGTCTTGCCGCGGCGCTGGGCCGTTGGCGTGGTGTGAAACTCCATCAACGCGTCGGTGTAGTCCTCGCCCAGGAATGTGCACATGCGTTTCAAATGGTCGACCGGGTCGACGACGAAGTCTTCGTACTTGATGTTGAACCATTGATCTTCGCCAAGGCTGTCGCGGAAGGGTTTCACCGCATTCTGGCCGTCATTCCACATCTTGGCCGTCGTGTAGGCGTTGGTCGGGCCGAACTGGGAATCCAGGAATTCGGCGCTGGCGTCGCGGCAATCGCGGTAGATGTAGATAAATTGCGCGTTCGGGAAATCCTTAAGGATGCTCTCGACATAGGCCACGTTGCCGGGGGTTTTTTCGCCCCAGCGCGGCTTGTTCTGGGTGCGGGCGTATTTTTCGAACATGGCGGCGAAAACGCCGGCGAAGGACTGCTCGATCTCGGCTGCTTCGGCGGCAATTTCCTTGCCCCAGGTGGCCGGATTGACCCCGTCCATGTTCCAGAACGGCACCCGCAACCCATAGGCCATTTCATGGGCCAGGGTGTTGAAGTTGTCGATATTGGAAAGATCGCCATAGGTATGCAGGTAATTCCTGAAGCGCGGGTAGAACCACGTCACCTCGGGCACCGCAATGCGCGGGTGACAGGCCAGAATGGCAAGGATCAACGTTGTGCCGGAACGCTCTGAGCCGATAACAAAAATGGGGCGCTCTTCAAGGGTGACGGACATGATTTTATTTTCCTTAATCTTTTGAGTTTTCTGACGAGCCCTGGGCCGCCCATGGGCTCCCGGGGGGGCGTCCTTACTTGCCGCTATTGGTCATGGCGATGGCTTCGTGCAGCCCCGTCTTTACCATCTCCACCTGCTGCAGGAATTCCTGTCCCTCGCGGCGTTTGGAGCGGTCGAGCGTGATGGAATAATCCTGAACGATTTCCGCCGGCTTTCCGCCCAGCAGCAACACCCGGTCGCCCAGGTAAACCGCCTCTTCAATGTCGTGGGTAACGAACAGAATAGATTTTTTCGTTTCCGCCCAAATGCGCAGAAGCTCGTCCTGAAGACCGGTTCGGGTGATGGCGTCCAAGGCGCCGAAGGGTTCATCCATCAACAGGATATCCGGCTCCACGGCTAACGCGCGGGCGATGCCGATGCGTTGACGCTGGCCGCCCGAAAGCTGATACGGCCAGCGGTCGGCGACATCGGCCAAGCCGACGAGATCCAGGGTGCTCTGGATGCGTTTTTTCTTTTCATCGTCGGAAACCTCAATGCCTTCCAGACCGAGTTGAATATTTTCGCCGATCGTCCGCCACGGCATCAGGTTGGCGGCTTGAAAAACCATGGCAATGGGCCGGCGGGACGGAACCTGGGGGGTATTGATTTCGATGCCGCCCTCAAGCGGGTGGATCAAGTCCGAGATCACCCGAAGAAGTGTCGATTTTCCGGCGCCCGAGACACCAACCAGGGTGACGAATTCACCCGCTTCGATGCTGATGTTCAGGTGATGGAAGATGGTTTCCGCGCTGCCGTCTTCTCCGAAGGCGACAGCCAGATTTTTCGTTTCAATTACCGCTGCCATGCCAGGATCCTGCCTTGGATGGTGACAAAAATGAAGTCACTGATGCCGTAAAGAAGGGCGATGGAGAACATGTAAAGGATGACCACGTCGGTGGCCAGAAGCCCCGAGGCTTCCATCATGCGTTGGCCGATGCCTTCGATGCCGAACAATTCGGCCGCAACCACGGTCATCCAACCCTGGCCCAACCCGGCCCTGAGCCCGGCCAAAATTCCCGGCGCCGCGGCCGGCAGGATAACTTTGCGCAACAGCGCGAAAAAGCCCCGGTGGCCGAAGGCGCGGGCGACTTCGATCAAATCCCTGTCGACGGCCTGCACCGCACTCATGGCGGTAAAGTAATTAATCCAGAAAATACCGATTGAAATAATGAATGCCGCCGCCGTCTCGGAAATGCCGAACCAGATGATGGCAAACGGAATCCACGCCAACGGCGGAATCGGGCGGAGCATGCGCGCCAACCAGGCTTGACCGGCTTCGATACGGGGCGACAATGCCACCGAAACGCCGAGCGTCACGCCAAGAATGGAGCCGATGAAAAATCCGATGGAGTAATGGCGAAGGCTGGCCCAGGCCATGGCCTGCCAGATACCCAACTTGAATTCAGATATCAGGACGGGCGGGATTGTGCTGGGAGGGGGCAGTAGGTGGGCTTCCATAATCCCACTGCGTGCCAGCACCTCCCAGAACAATAAAAATCCCACCAATCCGGCAAATGAAGACAGATACCGGTTAGATGACTTCACTGTTTTATCTTCCCTCTGTTATTTTTATGCCAGTGGGACGGTCCTTATTTTTTCATCATCATGTAGCTCTTCTTGGCAGCCTTATGGATGCTCAAGTCGAACAAGCCTTTGACCGAGACTTTCATGTTGATCTTCTCGGCTTTCTGGAAGTCATGCATGTACAAGGTTTGCAGCTGAATTTTGGTGGGATCGTCTTCGAAATTCGGCGCTGACGCTTTCAGTGCTTCAAGGACGATCGCATCTTTCAATAAACCCTTGGCGATGAAATTCTTGACATGCTTGACGGCGGCTTCCGGGTGTTCTTTCAAAAACTTGGTCGCCTTGATGTGCAGCTCGGTCAGTTTGATGATTGCAGCACGGTGCTTTTTGATGACTTTCTCACGCGCCGCCATGGTCGAACCGGGGTGGCCGGGCATCATGTCATTTGTGCCGGCGACGACCTTGGACCCTTTGAGCTTGCTTTTGACGATGGTCACAATCGGCTCCAGGATACCGGCGGCATCGACGGATTTGGACAGCAACGCCTGTTGCACGCGCGCCGCGCCCATGCCGATCAGTTTAACTTCGTCCAATTTGATTTTCATCATCCGCAGAATCCAATGACGGGTGACGGTGTCAGGCACGGAACCCTTGGGGAAGCTGGCGATCTTCGGCTTGCGGCCCTTGTCTTTGGTGAAAGCACGGATCGCCTTGGCGCCGTCCTGATATTTGTCGAAGTACTTGACCAGGTCGCCCTGGGCGATGACGGAGATCTGGCTGACGATACCGCCCGCGATGACCTTCAATTTGACGCCCTTGCCGCGCGACACCATGGCCGGCCCGATGCCGAAGCACATCAGGTCCATTTTACCGGACGCAATGGCCTGAACGATTGCCGGGCCGTTGGAAAAGCGGGTCAGTTTGAGGTTGATGCCGGCCTTCTTGGCCCAACCCATGCCTTCAATAACAAAAAGCTGTGAGCAAGGAACGATTGGCATGTAGGCCATTTCCAGCGTCACTTCGGCGCGGGATTTGTTGGGAACGATGGCCAGCAGGCCCGCCACCAAGACAGCAGCAACGGTTTTCGGAAAAAACGATTTCATGATTTGTCTCCCTGTTAAAATTCGTTTGATTGCCGCGTTTTGCGGTTCTTATCAAATGGGGCAGCGCCCAAAGCGGACCCGCCACGTTCGAGAACTATAGCCAAGGCGGGGTATGAAAAAAATTAGGGAAATCCCTAATAGTCTGTTTCAGTCGCTTTTGCGTTTGCTGCGTTGAAACCCCGTTTGCACGGCTTTTGTCACCAGTTCGGCGAATGATGAGGCGCCGACTTTTTCTCTAATATTGGCCCGGTGCGCCTCGACGGTTTTTTCACTAATATCCAGTTCCTTAGCGACCCGGCGGTTGGGTTGGCCGGCAAGGAGCATCTCAAGAACCTCGCGTTCGCGTGGTGTCAGGGTGTCAAAGCGTTTGCGCACATCGGCATCGGCCGACAAGGTTTGTTGTCGTTGTTTGCTTTCCAGGAGCGCCCGTTCGACGACCTCCAGAAGGGCTTTTTCCTCGAAAGGTTTTTCGACAAAATCCAGAGCGCCCCGCCGCATTGCTTCGACCGCCATTTGCACATCGCCATGGGCGGAAATAACGATAACGGGAAGGTTGTTGCCCCGGTCCGCCAGTTCGCCCAACAGTTCAACCCCGCTCATTCCCGGCATTCGAACGTCGGTGATAATGCACCCGCAACCGTTGGAATCCGGCAGATCGTTTAAAAACTCGTCGGCCGAGGCAAATCCTTTCGCCGGGTGGTCCGCCGATTCGATTAGCCAACAAAGTGAACGCAGGACGGCTTCGTCGTCGTCGATAACGAACACCTGAACATCACGCGGCATTGTCTGAGGCCTCTTCAGCAATGGGGATGTGGAAAATTACCGAAAGCCCACTGGTTTGTGTGGGTTCGGCCCAGATGCGCCCACCGTGGGCTTCGGCGATGGACCGGCAGATTGCAAGGCCAAGCCCGAGCCCGTTATCTTTCGTGGTCATAAAGGGTTGCCAGATTTTGTCCAAATCCTCATCGGTCAGGCCGGGGCCGGTATCGGTGATGCGTACGACGATATCGCCTTCGGCAACTGCCGTCGATATTTCCAAACGCCCATGGCTGCCCCCTTCGGCAGAGGACTCTTCCGCTTCCTTATTCGATTCCATGGCGTCGATGGCATTTCGACTGAGGTTGATAATCATCTGTTCGATTTCGATCATATCGCCCATCACCGGCGGCAGGGCAGGGGCCAAAGTCAGCTTTAGCTCAATGCCGAGGTTATGGGCGTCGTGGCTGAACAACGTGACCGCTTCCTGAACGGCCTTGTTCATGTCAATTCTTTCGCGCTTAGGTTGGCGTTTGCGCATATATCCGCGCACCCGGGCGATAATCTGTCCGGCACGGCCGGCCTGTTCGGCGATCTGGTTCAGGGCCTCGTCAAGATCGGATGCATCGGCGTTCTTGCGCTTTAATCGACGGATGCCCCCTTCGGCGTAGTTGCGGATAGCCGCCAGGGGTTGGCGAAGTTCATGCGCCAGGCCCGACGTCATCTCGCCGATAACGCTGACACGGGAGACATGGGCCAATTCGGTTTCGTGCTGGCGAACGCGCTCCTCGGCGCTTCGGCGTTCCTGAATCTCGTGTTCGAGTTCCCTGTTGACCTGGGACAGTTGCCGGGTTCGTCGCTGAACAAGATATTCCGTGCGAATTCCATGCAGGATAATCATCATCGATATGACGGAAATAAAGACAACCCACTGCCAATGCCGATGGAGGACTTCCAAAAGCCGGGCTTTCCCCCCAGCGTAAGGGCCAAGCTCGAGGTCTTTGAAAAGGTCATGAACGGGTTTGTAATCGAGCGGCACCGTCCACCCGGTATAGCCGGAAGCGAGCATTTCCGGGCTGCCCGGTTTCAGGTTGAGCAGCGCCACGGTCACCCTTTCGGAAAGCTCGGCCGGCACATGCGGCAAGGCGGCCAAAGGCCATTCCGGATAAATCCGGGTCGATAGCGATTTTTTGTGGACCTTCAGCCCCGGCCTTTTGAGAATGCGGAAATCTTCGAGTTTAATTTTTTTCTCATCGGACATGATGTCGAGGACATCGGCCCGCACGGTTCCGGCATCGACGACACCGTCACGCACGGCGAGAACAATGTCGTCTTGGGGAAAGCCCATGAAACGGAGTTCCTTAAAATCCTCGAACGGATTGATGCCGGCGGTTTTGAATTCGCGCCAGGCCATCTCGAACCCACCGAAGGCGTTCCTGGAGACGGCGGCAAACACCTTGCCTCGAAGATCGCCCAATTCCTTGATGTCTTTACGTTCGGCGCGGACGAAGATAGAGGCGCCGTAAACGTTGCTGACCCTGGACGAAATGGTCTGCTTGAGGGTGACGATACGGTTGATGCCGACTGCCGTTTCCAACTTCACGTATTGCCCTGGATTAGTGAAGACATAGTCGATGATGCCCTTTTCGGTGGCTTCACGAAGGGTGGTCAACGGCAACGGCACGATTTCGAAGCGCGTTTTGTAAATGCGCGCCGTGAGGTAGCGCGCCATCGGCGCCCACGAGGCTATCGTGTGCTCGACGCCTCTGAAGGCGAGGACGCCGATAAGAATCCGCTTGTCCGGCGTTTCCTGGGCTGTCCCCGGATTAGGCGCAAAGACGACCACCGCCCACAACAGGGGGCCAAACAAGGCCGCCAAGGCCATTCTCTTCCTTATCCGCAACATGGGTATTAGTATAAATCGCTATAACAACAAAAAAACCCTCTCTGGGTTTTAACCAAGGAATCCGCCTGAAATGACCGAAGAAATTTTCCGCGACAATGCTTACGAAAAGACCTGTGAGGCGGTTGTCACTGGGGTTGATGAAAAGGGTATCTCGCTGGACCGTACGGTTTTTTACCCCGCCAGCGGGGGCCAGCCCGGCGATACGGGGGTTATCCGCCGTGCCGACGGGCAGGAAGTCGCCATTGTCGATACCATCAAGGCCGTGGGGTCAGGGAGGCATCTGCATATCCCGGGCGAAGGCGCGCCCACTTTGGTCGAGGGTGACAAGGTCACCGCCGAGATCGACTGGGCCAGGCGGTTTGCTCATATGCGCATGCATTCGGCCCTGCATCTGTTATGCGCCCTGGTCGACGGGGGCGTAACCGGCGGTTCCATCGGTGTAATGAAAAGCCGCCTCGATTTTGATTTGCCGGATACGGCGCTTGATAAAGAGCAAATCACCGCCGATCTCAATCGCTTGGTCGAAGAAAATCACCCCATGCAAGCGCGTTGGATCACCGATGAGGAATTGGCCGCCAACGCCGATCTTGTGCGCACGATGTCGGTCCAGCCACCGACGGGTACGGGCCGGGTCCGGCTGATGGAAATTGCCGATGTTGATTTACAGCCCTGTGGCGGCACCCATGTCGGGCGTACCGGCGAGATCGGGCGTCTCAGGGTCGGCAAGATCGAAAACAAGGGCCGTCACAACCGGCGCATCAATATTCATTTTGAAGAGTGAGAAGTTGGCTGTCATGAGCACTGAAAAAATTACCTACGCCGTTGAGGAAAAAATCGGTGCCGATGAGTTCGTCGATGTGCTGAAACGATCCGGCCTCGACCAACGCCGCCCGGTAGACAAACCGGATATCATGCAGGGCATGGTCGATAATGCTGATTTGACGGTGACGGCAAGGGACGCATCGGGCTTGCTTGTCGGCATTGCCCGTTCGGTGACGGACTTCGCCTATTGCTGTTATTTGTCCGATCTGGCGGTCGATAAGGGTTGTCAGCGCGCCGGGATCGGCAAGGAGTTGATGGCCCGGACCAAGGAAGCGGCCGGCGGCGAAAAAATTTCCATGTTGTTGCTTTCTGCGCCGGACGGAATGGATTATTACCCTAGGGCTGGATTGGAAAAATTCGATAACTGTTTCGGCATCCGCCGGACCTGAAAATTAACAAGGATTACTCATGACGACAAATGCGTACAAAATCGCCGTCATTCCCGGCGACGGGATCGGCAACGAAGTGGTACCCGTGGCGGTAAAAGTGCTGGAAGCCGCTGCCCGCAAATTCGATTTCGCCTGTTCCTGGGACGAAAAGGACTGGAGCTGCGAGCGCTTTCATAAAACCGGCACCATGATGCCGGAAGATGCGCTGGCATCGATCCGCGACCATAACGCTATTTTCTTAGGTGCCGTTGGCTACCCCGGGGTGCCGGATCATATCTCGCTGTGGGGCTTGCTGATCCCGATCCGCCGCGATTTTCACCAGTATGTGGCGCTACGCCCGGTGCGCCTGTTCGAGGGTTTGCAAAGCCCGCTCCGGGGACGCGAACCGGGGGATATAGATTTCCTCATCGTGCGCGAAAACAACGAAGGCGAATATTCCGAGATCGGCGGCAGGCTCTACAATGACACAGATCAGGAACTCGCCGTTCAGCAGAGCGTCTTTACGCGCAAGGGCTGCGACCGGATCATGCGTTACGCTTTCGAACTGGCGCAGAAGCGCGAACGAAAGCATTTAACCTCGGCGACCAAGTCCAACGGCATCATTCATTCCATGCCCTATTGGGACGAGCGGTTCGAGGCGGTGTCCAAGGATTATCCCGACGTCACTACGGACAAGTTCCACATCGATATCCTGACGGCGCATTTTGTCCGTAACCCGGATTGGTTTGATGTTGTTGTCGGCTCCAACCTGTTTGGCGACATCCTTTCCGATCTTGGCCCGGCGGTGACCGGCACCATCGGCATCGCGCCGGGGGCCAACATCAACCCGGAAAAAGAATACCCGTCGATGTTTGAGCCGGTGCATGGCTCGGCCCCGGATATTGCCGGTCAGGGCATCGCCAATCCCATCGGCCAGATCTGGTCCGGCGCCATGATGCTGGAGCACTTGGGCCAGACAGAAGCGGCGGCAGCGATCATCAGCGCCATTGAAAAGGTGCTCAAGGATAGCGACGTCAAAACCCCAGACATGGGCGGCAAGGCAAGCACGGAAGAGCTGGGAAGGGCCATCGAAGAAGCGCTATGAGCATTACCATCACCGAGGCCGACGGCGAGCGGGACTTGGACATCGTTCGGGAACTGTTCGTGGAATATCAAAAAGTCATCAACGTCGATCTCTGCTTCCAGGACTTCGAAAAGGAACTTGCCGAAATGCCGGGCAATTACGCACCGCCCAAGGGCGGGCTGTTTCTGGCCAGGGAAGACACGGAGGTCGCCGCCGTTGTCGGCGTCAGGCCCCTTGAAGACGGTAAGGCGGAAATGAAGCGCCTGTACGTGCGCCCGGGTTGGCGTGGCCGTGGCCTGGGCCGACGGTTGGTGGACATCGCCGTCAGCACTGCGACCAAGGCCGGGTACCGTACAATCTGCCTGGATACGCTGGAGTTTATGGACGAGGCCCGGGCGCTCTATCGGTCCATGGGCTTTCGCGAAATTCCCGCCTATTATGACAATCCGTTGGAGGGTGTCGTTTATATGGAATTGTCCCTTGAATAAGTTTCGATGCTCGTGGTCGTGGGGGGTGGGCCTTTTTTGGGTATGGCTGATGGCGCCTGTGTCTTGCCTGGGGGCTGATCTTATTGTCGATGTCGTGGGGGCGGAGAGCGATAAAGGGCAGATTCATTTCGGGCTTTATAACAGCCCCAACGCCTTTCCCGAAAAAGATGACCGAATCGAAGGCAGCCATAAACCCATCAAAAAAGGTCAGGCTACGGGCATTTTCAAGGGATTGCCCCCTGGGTATTACGCCGTCGTCGCCTTCCATGACGAGAACGGGAATGATGAGTTCGATCAAGGGCTGTTCGGGGTTCCCCTGGAGGCCTATGGCTTTTCCAACAAAGCCGTTGCTATCCTTAGTGCTCCGTCGTTTGAGAGCGCCCGCATCCGGGTTCCCGAGAAGGGCGCCCACATCACCATCCAACTCAATTAAAGGGAGTTTTTCAGGCCTTTATCTCGGGCTTTTTCAGGCCGGAGAGGTAAATTCTTGTTGCGCTTGCTCCATCAAACATTAGTATTTAAATCCAATGTCAGGTACTATGGGTAGTGGTATATACTATACCTAGCGGTATATGAGGGGTGAATTCGGCGTGACGAAGACTTACGGGGTAAGGTCTGCTGGGGGGATGGTTGTTCGCATCGCCGTCGTGATGTTGGCGGTTCAGGTGCTTGTGGCTTGGTGCAGGGCAAGTACTTTGAAAGTTCTTTCTGGGCCTCCAGCCCGTTCCGGGAAAACGACGAAGCCGAGTTCGGGATCGCCTCGCTTGCAAAAGGTAATTACGTCACCGCCGAAGGTCATTTCCTGAAGGCCTTGAGGCGCAATCCCAAAGATGTTCATGCGCTGTTGGGTGCCGGTATCCTTTATCACAATACCGGACAGCTGACGAAGGCGCGGGAAATGTACGAGGCGGTTCTCGCCATCCGGCCTGATGAATCAAAACAGTTCGTCGTCTGGAGCAATATCAAAACCAAACCGGCTATCCAGATCGCCAGCGTCAACCTGTCGCTGCTCGACAGCGGCGGCGTCGCCAACGCCATGGGCGGCGGGGCGGCGGGCATTGAAGGCTCGCTTGCGCCGTCCCATAGTGGTCCGGTGCCGGCCCCGAGAAAGCCGATGGTTTCTGCGGCGCCCAGCGGCACGGCCATGCTCGGGCGACCAGGGGGGCGACCAGGGGGGCGATCAGGGTTTAGCGGCTCTCCGCAGGCCGCACCGCTGCCGGGACCGGCCATCGGCAAATTCGCCGGCGGCGATAGCAACAAGATTTCAAGGTTCGCCACCATCCGCGCCCTTCGCGACCAGGGCCTGATTACGCAACAGGAATTCAACGCCCGCCGCCGTGCCAATATCGGCGCACTACTGCCGTTGACAGCGCCGCCGCCGTCCGCCGGGCTCGCCCGCCCGGTGCCGTCGACGGAACAAATCACCGGACGCCTTCGCGCCATCGGTCGGGCGCTTGAAATGCGCGCCATTTCCGTCACCCAACACGCGGCCGAGCGCAACATGATCCTTGATGCCCTGATGCCGTCCGCGCCCGTGGTTGTCGCCAACCCGGCCGCCCCGCCCCAGGGCCTGCTGGAAGCCGCCGATTCCGTGCGCCGCCTGGAGCAGCTTCGCGACACCGGCTATATCAACTCCGACGAATACAACAAGGAACGCCAGGCCATCGAAATCGTGATGCGGCCCAAGCAACCGGAAAGAATGGCCGCGCCCGCCATGGCCGACAACAAACCGATGGCCAGTAAATCGGCGATGAAACAATCCGCCGGCCCCGGCCCCGCCGTTCACCTGGCGTCTTACCGGACGCGAAAGAGTGCCAACGCCGGCTGGACCAAGATCATGCGCGCCAACAAAAAACTTCTGGGCGGCCTGGACCGGGAAATCACCAAGGTCAATCTCGGCAGCAAAGGAACCTATTACCGGCTCAAGGCCGGACCGTTGGAAAGCTCCAAGGCAGCAAAGGCCTTATGCTCAAAGCTCAAACGCCGCCGCCAGTTCTGCGAAGCAACGGTCATGGAAGGCGGCTGATTGCACAAGCATTCGGGGGAAGGCGAGTAGAGTAGGGGAAGCAAAACCCCCGGGTGGACGGGTTCCATCCGGGGGTTTTTTCGTAACTTAAGCTTCCCCGGTTTCGATAACCCCTTCCGCCGCCAGGGCATCGACGTCCTTGGGATCGTATTCCAGTAATCCTTCGAGAATTTCCCGTGTGTGCTGGCCCAGCCTCGGCGCCGGGTTGCGGGGAAGCTCTGTGTTCTTTTCCAGCATCGGCTGGGTGCGGGTGAAGCGATAGGTGCCGACGTCCGGGTCGTCGATCGGCATCAGCAGCCCACGGGCTTCCATGTGCGGGTCGGCGAACACATCTTTGGCGCTATAGACCGGCGCGGTGGGCACACCCTTGGCGTTGAGGGTGTCTACAGCCTCACTCCGGGTCATGCGGCCCAGGTATTGCTTGATAATGGGATCGAGAAACTCATGGTTGGCGGCACGCGCCAAGCTGTTGGCGGCACGTTCGTCTTCGACCAAATCCTCGCGCCCCATGGCTCCGCACAGGCGTTGCCAGATGATGTTGTCGGGCACGTGCAGGGCCAGATAACCGTCTTTTGTTTCGTAGGCGCCGCGCGGGAAGAACACCGTCGGCACGCCGCGTTTTTGTTCCTGCCCGGTGACGGAATAGAGCGTCACCATGGTCTCGTTCAGGGCCAGCAGGTTATCGACCATGGACGAGTCCACCACTTGCCCTTCGCCGGTGCGCTCGCGCATCAACAACGCCTGCATGACGCCGTAAGCCGCCATAATCCCGGACACGATGTCGGCCATGCCATAGACGGTCCAGCTTGGCGGCTTGTCCTGATATCCGACCAAATTCATCATGCCGCTCATGGCTTCGGCGACGATGTCGAAAGCCGGGCGGTCGGCATAGGGGCCTTGGTGGCTTTCCAGCTGGCCGAAACCGGAAATGATGGCCCACACCAGCCGCGGGTTTAATTCCCGCATTTCGCGGTGGCCGAGGCCCATTTTGGTCATCGATCCGGGGCGCAGGTTTTCCACCACGACATCCGACTTGGCGACCAGCTTTTTAAAAATCTCCTGACCTTTGGCAGCGCGCAGGTCCAGCGACAGGCTTTTTTTATTGCGGTTGTAGCCCATGAATCCGGCGCCCTTTTTTTTGCCGTCTTTTTCGGCAAAAGGCGGCATCTGGCGCCTTGGGTCGCCGGTGCCGGGGCGCTCGATCTTGATGACTTCGGCGCCGGCATCGGCCAGCAGCATCGAGCAATAAGGCCCGGCGATGTATTGTTCCAAACCGGTTACGCGAAAGCCGGAAAGGGGGCGGTCTGGAGAGTCGCTCAAAAGGTTAGTCCCCGATCCATTCGACGATGGTCGAGACGCCCATGCCGACGCCGACGCACAATGTCGCCAAGCCATAGAACGGTCTGGGCGCATTCGCCGCCCGGCGCTTCATCTCGTGCATGAGCGTGACCATAATGCGCGCCCCTGAACACCCGGTCGGATGGCCCAAGGCGATGGCGCCGCCGTTGACGTTGGTGATCTCGGGGTTGAGGCCCAATTTGCGGATACAGCCGAGGGCCTGGGCGGCGAAGGCTTCGTTGAGCTCGACCAGACCGATGTCCTCGATCTTAAGCCCTAAGCGCGCCAACAGCTTTTCCGTCGCCGGCACCGGGCCATAGCCCATAACCCGCGGATCGACCCCGGCGCTGGCCGAGCCGACCCAGCGAAGCATCGGTTTGAGGCCCAGTTCCCTGGCTTTGTCGGCGTCCATTATCAGCAATGCAGCGGCGCCGTCGTTGATGCCGCTGGAATTGCCCGCCGTCACCGTACCGCCCTTGCGAAAGGCGGGCTTTAGCTGGCCTAGGTTCTCGAGCGACGCGGTCAGTTGATATTGGCCGTTCTGCTTTTCATAGCGCGGGTGCTCGTCCGTATCGATGATCACGTCTCCCTTGCGGCCCGGCACGGTGATGGGCGCGATTTCATCGGCGAAGCGCCCGTCGTTAATGGCGGCTACAGCCCGGGTGTGGCTTTCAACGGCGAAGGCATCCTGGTCGACGCGCGTGATCTGCATTTCGTCGGCGATATTTTCCGCCGTCTCGCCGAGGCTGATGATCGGATATAACGCGTCCAGCTTGGGGTTGTCATAACGCCAGCCGACGGTGGTGTCCCACATTTGCGGATGGCCGAAGCTGGGCGTTCGCTCAGGCTTCGGCATGCTCCACGGCGCCCGGCTCATGCTTTCGACGCCGGACCCGATATAAACATTTCCTTCTTCGGCCAGGATTGAGCGGGCGCTTAGGTTTATGGCTTCCAACGCCGAGGCGCAGTTTCTGTTGATGGTAACGCCCGGCACTTCCACGGGAAAACCGGCCAGCAACAGTGACATGCGCGCCACGTCGCGGTTGTCCTCGCCGGCCTGGTTGCCGCACCCGGCGAAGACATCGTCGATCAGTGCTGTGTCGATGCCGGTTCGGTCCATCAGGGCTTTCAGCACATCGGCCAGCAGGTCGTCGGGGCGCACGCCTGATAAGCCGCCGCCGTATTTTCCGATCGGGCTGCGGACCCCGTCGATGATCACTACGTCTTTCATTTAAGGACTCTTTTTCTTGGTTAGCGGTTTCTGGGCGCCGGCGCGGGTGGGCGCAGCGTTCCGGAAGGGGCGGGATAGGGGCTTATGGCGGGTGCCGGTGTGGGGGCAGAAAACGCAGGGGCAGGGGGCTTTTCCTTCGGCGATACGGTGAC
>LFEN01000049.1 GCA_001510075.1 Alphaproteobacteria bacterium casp-alpha2 | reverse complement strand
GAAGGTGGCCGCACCGTCGGCGCCGGCGTCGTCGCCAAGGTCATAGAATAGGAACAAGCCATGCGGCCCCCGAATTAGGGGCCGTTTGCTATCCATTAGTAGTTCGTCTTTGTTAAAAGACGATTGGAATAAACAAAGAGACCTCGAAAATCGCGAGATAGGGGTATAGCTCAGTTGGTAGAGCGGCGGTCTCCAAAACCGCAGGTCGAGGGTTCAAATCCTTCTGCCCCTGCCAACTCAGTAGAGATACTAAAAGCTCGGTTACGGTTTTCAGGAAAATAAGATTGGTTTTTGGACAGACGCAATGGCGAAAATATCACCAGTTCAGTTTATTCAGGAAGTGCGCCAGGAAGCCTCCAAGGTTACCTGGCCGTCCCGAAAAGAAACCGGCATCTCAACGGCGATGGTGTTTCTATTCGTCATTATGGCGTCCATTTTCTTTCTGATTGTCGATCAGTTGCTGCAGTTAGGCGTGAAAACAATTTTCGGACTCGGAGGCTGATCAGATGGCAATGCGTTGGTATGTAATCCATGTCTATTCCGGGTTCGAGAAGAAGGTTGCTCAGTCGATTGAGGAGCAGGCCAGACAAAATGGCATGGAAGAAGACATAAAACAGATTCTCGTGCCGCTGGAAGAAGTGATGGAGATGCGCCGCGGCGCCAAGATCAAGTCGGAACGTAAATTTTTCCCCGGCTATATTTTGGCGCAGATGGAAATGACGGACGAATCGTGGCACTTGGTAAAGAACACGCCGAAGGTTACCGATTTTCTCGGTGGTCAGGGCCGCCCGACTCCGATTTCCGACAAAGAAGCCGAGCGCATCATGCACCAGGTGCAAGAAGGCATCGATCGACCGAAACCCTCTGTTACTTTCGAGGTCGGAGAGCAAGTCAAGGTTTGCGATGGTCCGTTTAATTCGTTTAACGGAATGGTCGAAGAAGTGGATGAAGAACGGGCCCGCCTTAAAGTGGCGGTCTCTATCTTTGGCCGTGCGACGCCGGTGGAACTGGAATACGCCCAAGTTGCGAAGCTTTAGTTTTTAACTTGTGTGGGAGGCCAGCCATGGCCGTACCACGCTACTCGAAACAACAAGACCTGAGGATATGAAATGGCAAAACAAATAACAGGATACATCAAGCTGCAGGTGCCTGCCGGACAGGCCAATCCGTCCCCCCCCATTGGTCCCGCCTTGGGCCAGGCGGGATTGAATATCATGGAGTTCTGCAAGGCGTTTAATGCGGAAACCCAGAACGTCGAACCGGGCATGCCCATACCGTGTGTTATTTCCGTTTATCAGGACCGCACCTTCAGTTTTGTCACCAAGACGCCACCGGCCAGCTATTTTCTTAAAAAAGCTGCCAAGCTGGCCAAGGCATCGACTGAACCGGGGCGGAATTTCGTCGGTATTGTGACCATGAAACAGGTTCGTGAAATCGCCGAGAAAAAGATGGTGGACCTAAACACCACGGACCTTGACGCCGCCAGCCGTATGATTGTCGGTTCGGCTCGGTCCATGGGCATAGAGGTTCAGGGGTAGAATATGTCAAAATACGGAAAACGCCTGAACAAGGCTTATGAAAACTTCAACCGCGAAAATACTTACGGTATTTCTGAAGCGGTTAAAATCATCAAGGATTCTGCTGCCAAATTCGATGAAACGGTGGAAATCGCCCTCAATCTTGGCGTCGATCCTAAGCACGCGGACCAGATGGTTCGTGGCACCGTGACCCTGCCGCATGGTACGGGCAAGGCATTGAGGGTTGCGGTTTTTGCCAAGGGTGACAAGGCTGACGAAGCGAAAGCCGCCGGCGCGGACATGGTCGGGGCAGAAGACCTTGCTGAAAGAATTCAAAAGGGTGAAACCGATTTTGATCGCTGTATCGCCACGCCGGACATGATGGCGGTGGTCGGCAGACTGGGTAAGGTTTTGGGTCCGAAAGGCCTGATGCCGAACCCGAAGCTTGGGACGGTTACACCCAATGTTACTGAAGCCATCAAAGCTGCGAAGGCCGGCCAGATAGAGTTCCGGGTGGAAAAAGAAGGGATTATTCATGCCGGGATCGGCAAGACCAGCTTTTCCCCGGATCAATTGTCTGAAAACGCTGCCGCCTTCATTGATGCCATTATCAAGGCCAAGCCGACCGGGGTTAAGGGAACGTATATGCAGCGAGTCAGCATGAGTTCGACCATGGGCCCCGGCGTCAAATTGGATCTGGCCAAGGTGTCCGGCTGAGGAGTTAGAGTTTTTCCCCGGCATTGACCGGGGAATGTTTAAGGAATTTCCCCAAGGACCAGGCTTTGGCCCTGGGGGATAGGAAGCAGGAGATAGCTGCTTCCGACCTGTCCGAGACAGCAGGCGCCACCCTTAGGGGTGGTTAAAGGAAATTTTCCGCCTGCCGAGACGGTGTTAGGTTCTGTTTTCAACCGCGAAAAACGGTTGTAGATGGTTTGAACTGTTGCACTGGACAGGCTTGTCGATCCTTTGGGAATAGCCTTTTGGCTTTGCCTTAGGATTTTTGTGCAACGGCGGCTTGTCCTTCATTGGGCGGCCGTTACGAACTGGAGACGATCAGTGGACCGAGCAGAAAAAGAAGATCTGGTCGCTTCGATGCATCAGACGTTCGAGGAATCCTCGATCATCGTTGTTACCCATTATTCCGGGTTGACGGTGGCGGAATTGGGAGACCTTCGTGACAGGATGCGCGAAGCGGGCGCCAGCTTCAAGGTTACAAAAAATCGGCTCACGCGTCGCGCTCTCGAAGGAACGAAATATCAGCCCCTGAACGATATGTTCACCGGTCCGACGGCAATTGCCTATTCGGAAGACCCGGTGGCAGCGGCGAAGGTGGCTGTTAATTTCTCCAAGGACAATGAGAAACTCATCGTTTTGGGCGGTGCCCTGGGCGACGAGCAACTCGATATCGCTGCCGTGAAAGCGTTGGCGAGCCTACCGTCCATGGACGAATTGAGAGCGAAAATCGTTGGTATGCTCAAAACCCCGGCTACCCGAGTGGCCGGTGTGTTGCAGGCGCCTGCCGGGCAAATTGCCCGGGTTATCGGTGCCAAGGCAGCACAGGGCGAAGCCGCGTGAGAATCGAAAATCCAGTATTAATCGGGTTCAAGCCCAAGGAGATATGAAAATGGCTAACTTAGAAAAAATCGTAGACGACCTTTCCGCACTGACTGTTATGGAAGCCGCTGAGCTTTCTAATTTGCTTGAAGAAAAATGGGGCGTTTCCGCAGCCGCTCCGGTTGCTGTTGCCGCTGCTGGCGGCGCTGCTGCTGGTGGTGCAGAGGCCGAGGAAAAAAACACCTTCGACGTTATCCTGGCCAGCGTCGGTGAAAAGAAGATCAACGTCATCAAGGAAGTGCGCGCCGTGACTGCTCTTGGTCTGAAGGAAGCCAAGGACCTGGTCGAAGCTGCGCCGAAAGCGATTAAGGAAGGCGTCAGCAAGGAAGAAGCCGAGGAAATCAAGAAGAAGCTGGAAGAAGCCGGCGCCACAATCGAATTGAAATAGCTTTGTCAGCCGGGCCTTGGCCCGGCGGCACGTTAATTGGAGTTGCCGGCTCCCTAAGTTTAGGGGCCGGCGTCTACTCCGCAAGACACACACATTCGCCCGAATTGGCCCTGCCGCGGCCGGAAAAGTGAATGTGCTCACCCCGCCGGGCCGCCCGAACAGCTCTTTGAGATTGTTCGGTGCGAAGCTTGGATTATAACACCGGGGTTTCTTTGCTGACGGCCACGGTAGCCGGTCATCAAAGAGGCCAATGACATGGAGCGTGAGGAACAGTAATGGAAAAATCCTTCACGGGACGCAAGCGTGTGCGGAAATATTTTGGCCGTCTGGTAGAGACTGTCGAAATGCCCAACCTTATTGAAGTTCAGAAAACATCCTACGAGCAGTTCTTGCAGCGGGAAACCCATCCTAGCGATCGCCCTGATAGCGGTCTGCAGGAAGTCTTTAAATCGGTATTCCCGATCAAAGATTTTTCGGAAAAGGGTACGCTGGAATTCGTTAAATACAAATTCGAACCGCCGAAATATGATGTTGAAGAATGCCAGCAGCGGGGAATGACCTACGCTGCACCCCTGAAGGTTACCTTGCGTCTTGTGGTGTGGGATATTGATGAAGAAACCCTGGCGCGTTCCATTCGTGATGTAAAAGAACAAGATGTTTACATGGGCGATATGCCGCTCATGACCGATAACGGAACTTTCGTTGTCAATGGCACGGAACGGGTGATTGTCTCACAGATGCATCGTTCTCCGGGTGTATTCTTCGACCATGACAAGGGTAAAACCCATTCCTCGGGTAAGTTCCTGTTTGCGGCACGTATTATTCCTTACCGCGGATCCTGGCTTGATTTTGAATTTGACGCCAAGGATTTGGTTTATGTCCGTATCGATCGCCGCCGCAAACTGCCGGTGACGACGTTATTGATGGCGCTCGACAGCGATGAAACCCAAAAACTTCGCATAACCCGTGAAGCCGCTGGAAAAACCGTTGAAACCAGCGAAAAGACGGGAATGAAGCCGGAAGCCATTCTCGATTATTTTTATGACCAGGTTGTGTTTTCCCGGGTCAAGGGCAAGGGCTGGAAGACGCCGTTCCAAGGTGAAAACCTGCGCGGTGCCAAGTTGACCAGCGATTTGATCAATGCCAAAACCGGCCGGGTTGCTGCCAAGGTCGGCACTAAAATGACGCCAAGGCTTATTCGCGAATTGGAAAGCAAGGGCCTTAAAGAGCAACTGGTTACATCCGAAGATTTGATCGGTCGCTATATCGCTGTTGATTTCGTCAACGAAAAAACCGGTGAAATCCATGCCGAGGCCGGGGCTGAAGTTACCGAAGAGGTTCTCGAAGCGCTGGATGAAGCCAAGGTCAATGAAATTCCAACCCTGGCCATCGACCACATGAATGTGGGCCCTTACATACGCAATACGCTGGCCGTTGACAAGAACACCAACCGCGAAGAAGCGTTGATCGATATTTACCGGGTCATGCGTCCGGGTGAACCGCCGACGTTGGAAACCGCAGAAACGCTTTTTAATACCCTGTTCTTCGATTCAGAACGCTACGACCTTTCCGCTGTCGGCCGGGTCAAGATGAATTCCAGGCTTAACTTCGAAACCGAAGATACGCTCAGGATTCTACGCAAGGAAGATATCCTTGAGGTTGTTCGGACCATGGTCGAATTGAAAGACGGTCGTGGCGATATCGACGATATCGACCATCTTGGCAACCGGCGCGTCCGCTCGGTTGGCGAGTTGATGGAAAACCAATACCGTATCGGTCTTTTGCGGATGGAACGGGCAATCCGTGAACGGATGAGTTCCGTCGATATCGATACCGTGATGCCGCATGATCTGATTAACGCCAAACCGGCGGCGGCGGCGGTTCGTGAGTTCTTTGGATCGTCCCAGCTCAGTCAGTTCATGGATCAGACAAATCCCTTGTCTGAAATCACCCACAAGCGCCGTTTGTCAGCGCTTGGACCGGGTGGCCTGACCCGTGAGAGGGCCGGCTTTGAGGTCCGTGATGTTCACCCGACCCATTATGGCCGGATTTGCCCGATCGAAACGCCTGAAGGACCAAACATCGGGCTGATCAACAGCCTCGCGACCTTTGCCCGGGTTAATAAGTATGGGTTTATCGAAACCCCTTACAAGAAAGTGGCCAATGGCAAGGTTGGCACTGATGTTGTTTATCTTTCGGCAATGGAAGAGGGGCGCTACACCATCGCCCAGGCCAATGCGGAAGTCGATGAGAAGGGAATGTTCACCGAAGACCTCGTAAGTTGCCGCAAAGGCGGAGACTTTATGATGGCTCGACCGGAAGACATTGATATGATGGATGTCTCTCCGAAACAGCTCGTGTCTGTTGCTACGGCCTTGATCCCGTTCCTGGAAAACGATGATGCAAACCGGGCCTTGATGGGGTCCAACATGCAACGCCAGGCCGTGCCGTTGATTCAGACCGAAGCCCCCCTGGTGGGCACCGGCATGGAGGCTATCGTTGCCCGGGATTCCGGCGCCACCATCGTGGCGAAGCGTTCCGGAATCGTCGATCAGGTCGATGCGACCCGTATCGTCATCAGCGCCACTGAGGAAACATCTCATTCCGCGACTGGCGTTGATATCTTTAACCTGTTGAAATTCCAACGCTCGAACCAGAACACGTACCTGCATCAGCGTCCGCTAGTGAAGGTCGGTGACTTTGTTCAGGCCGGGGATACCATTGCCGATGGCCCGTCTACGGATCTGGGGGATCTTGCGCTTGGTAGGAATGTGCTGGTCGCTTTCATGCCTTGGCAGGGATACAACTTCGAAGATTCGATCCTGATTTCAGAACGCATTGTTCGTGATGATGTGTTTACCTCCATCCATATCGAGGCATTTGAAGTCATGGCCCGCGATACAAAGCTGGGCCAGGAAGAAATCACCCGCGATATTCCCAATGTCGGCGAAGAAGCCCTCAAGAACCTGGATGAAGCCGGGATCGTCTATATCGGTGCCGAGGTTCAACCGTCGGATATCCTTGTCGGCAAGGTCACGCCAAAGGGTGAAAGTCCGATGACGCCGGAAGAAAAATTGCTGCGTGCCATTTTTGGCGAGAAAGCATCCGACGTTCGCGACACATCCCTGAAATTGCCGCCGGGCGTTAGCGGTACGGTGGTCGAGGTTCGCGTGTTCTCTCGCCGCGGCGTTGACAAGGACGAACGGGCGTTGGCTATTGAGCGCTCCGAAATTGAACGTCTTGCCAAGGACAGGGATGATGAACGCGTCATTCTGGAGCGTAGTTTTCAAGCTCGACTTAAGGCGCTTCTGTTAAACAAGAAATCAGCCGGCGGGCCTAAAGACTTAAAGCCCGACACCAAGCTGACGGACGAGGTGCTCGATCGCTACACACCGGGGCAATGCGCGCAAATCATTGTCGCCAACGACAAGGTAATGAAGGACGTCGAAGCGCTCAAAGGGCAGTTCGAATCCGACATTGCCAAACTTCAGGCGCGCTTTGAAAACAAGGTCGATAAACTGCAACGCGGTGATGATCTTAGCCCTGGCGTAATGAAAATGGTCAAGGTATTTGTTGCTGTTAAACGCAAGCTGCAACCCGGCGACAAGATGGCCGGCCGCCATGGTAACAAGGGTGTTATTTCCAAAATCGTTCCGCAGGAAGACATGCCCTACCTGGAAGACGGCACCCCGGTTGACGTTCTGTTGAACCCGCTTGGCGTTCCTTCGCGAATGAATGTCGGGCAGATTCTGGAAACCCATTTGGGTTGGGCTTGTGCGGGCATTGGCCGCCAGATCGGTAAAATGCTGGATGTCCATGAAAAGGCGAGTGATACCAAAAAATTCAAGACCAAACTCAAGGAAGTGTACGGCGACAAGGAATACCGTGACAGCATTGCCGACCTTAATGACGAAGAAACGCTGGAATTGTGCGAAAACCTTCGAGGCGGTGTGCCGATTGCAACCCCCGTCTTCGATGGTGCTCACGAAGTAGACATTGTCGAAATGCTTGAACAGGCCGGTCTCGACAAATCCGGTCAGGTGACACTGATTGACGGCCGCACGGGAGAGTTTTTCGACCGCCAGGTGACCGTTGGTTACATTTACATGCTCAAGCTTCACCATCTGGTCGATGACAAAATCCATGCCCGCTCGATCGGACCATACAGCCTTGTTACCCAGCAGCCATTGGGCGGCAAGGCGCAGTTCGGCGGCCAGCGCTTCGGAGAAATGGAAGTCTGGGCGTTGGAAGCTTATGGCGCTGCCTATACGCTTCAGGAAATGTTGACGGTCAAATCGGATGACGTCTCAGGCCGCACCAAGGTCTATGAAGCGATCATCCGGGGTGATAACACCTTCGAGGCCGGTATTCCCGAATCGTTCAATGTTCTGGTCAAGGAATTGCATTCCTTAGGCCTTAACGTTGTCCTCGGTTAACCGCGACCTGCGATAGGAGACTGAAAAATGAATGAACTGACAAAAGTTTTTGGCCAGGTCGGAGCTACCCAACGGTTTGACCATATCCAAATTTCCATAGCTTCGCCGGAACGCATCCGGTCGTGGTCCTTCGGGGAAATCAAGAAGCCCGAAACGATCAACTACCGGACCTTCAAGCCGGAACGGGACGGCTTGTTCTGCGCCCGTATTTTTGGGCCGACGAAGGATTACGAATGCCTGTGCGGCAAGTATAAGCGCATGAAGTACAAAGGCATTACCTGCGAAAAATGTGGTGTTGAAGTCACCTTGCAGAAAGTCCGTCGCGAACGCATGGGCCATATCGAACTGGCTTCGCCTGTTGCCCACATCTGGTTCATGAAATCGTTGCCGTCGCGCATCGGGCTGCTGTTGGACATGACGCTGAAAAGCCTGGAACGGGTTCTTTATTTTGAAACCTATGTTGTTATAGAACCGGGCCTGACGCCGCTGGAACTGCACCAGTCGTTGAGCGAAGATGACTACCAGAATGCCGTTGATGAGTATGGTGAGGATGCCTTTAGCGTCGGCATTGGCGCCGAGGCAATTCGTGAAATGCTGGCGGCCATTGATTTGGAGGAAGAGCGCGACAACCTGCGTATTGATCTCAAGGAAACCAATTCCGAAGCCAAGCGCAAAAAGTACGTCAAGCGGCTGAAGTTGGTTGAGGCCTTCATGACCTCGGGGGCTCGTCCTGAATGGATGATTCTGGAAGTTATTCCGGTAATTCCGCCTGAATTGCGCCCGTTGGTGCCGTTGGATGGCGGTCGTTTTGCGACCTCCGATCTGAACGATCTTTACCGCCGCGTTATTAACCGTAACAACCGGCTGAAAAGGTTGATCGAACTGAGAGCGCCGGAAATCATTGTTCGCAATGAAAAACGGATGCTCCAAGAATCCGTCGATGCCTTGTTTGATAACGGTCGTCGCGGTCGTGCCATCACCGGCGCCAACAAGCGCCCGCTGAAGTCGCTAAGCGATATGCTTAAAGGCAAGCAAGGGCGCTTCCGGCAGAACTTGCTCGGCAAGCGTGTCGATTATTCGGGCCGCTCAGTGATTGTGGTTGGCCCCGAATTGATGCTGCATCAATGCGGGTTGCCGAAGAAAATGGCGCTCGAACTTTTCAAGCCCTTTATCTATGCCAAGCTCGAACTTTACGGCATGGCGACAACGATCAAAGCGGCCAAGCGGATGCTGGAGAAAGAGCGCCCCGAAGTTTGGGATATTCTGGAAGAAGTTATCCGCGAACACCCGGTCATGTTGAACCGGGCGCCAACCTTGCACCGTCTTGGTATTCAGGCGTTCGAACCGCTCCTGATCGAAGGTAAGGCGATACAGCTTCATCCATTGGTGTGTGCGGCCTTTAACGCCGACTTCGACGGCGACCAGATGGCCGTTCATGTGCCGTTGTCTTTGGAAGCCCAACTTGAAGCCCGTGTTCTGATGATGTCGACGAATAACATCCTCAGCCCGGCAAACGGTAAGCCGATTATTGTTCCCAGTCAGGATATTATTCTGGGCCTTTATTACCTGACCATTGAGCGTGACGGCGAAGCCGGCGAGGGGATGGCTTTTCTCGACGTGGGTGAAATTCAACATGCCCTGGATTGCGGTGTGGTCACGTTGCACTCGAAAATTGAAGCCCGCTACCAAGGTATCGACGAAGATGGAAAAGAAATCACCGCTCGCGTCAAAACGACGCCGGGGCGGATGCTGTTGAGTGAAATTTTGCCCCGCAACAAGAATATTCCTTTTGATCTGATCAACCGCTTGCAGACGAAAAAGGAAATCTCCGGCGTCATTGACGAGGTCTATCGTCACTGTGGGCAGAAGGAAACGGTAATTTTCGCCGACCACCTGATGGGCCTTGGGTTTAATTATGCCTGCAAGGCCGGCATTTCCTTTGGCAAGGATGACCTTGTCATTCCCAAAGCCAAAGAACAGTTGGTCAGCGAAACCGTAGACATGGTCAAGGAATACGAAAAGCAATACCAAGAAGGCCTCATCACCCAGGGTGAAAAATACAACAAGGTGATTGACGCCTGGTCCCATTGCACCGACCGCGTGGCCGATGAGATGATGAAAGCCATTTCTTCCGATGAGCCCGGCAAGCCGGTGAATTCGGTCTATATGATGGCCCATTCCGGTGCCCGTGGCTCCGCTGCCCAAATGAAGCAGTTGGCCGGCATGCGTGGCTTGATGGCTAAGCCTTCAGGAGAAATCATCGAAACCCCGATCATTTCCAACTTCAAGGAAGGGCTTTCGGTTCTTGAATACTTCAACTCGACCCACGGTGCGCGCAAAGGCCTCGCCGATACGGCCCTTAAAACGGCCAACTCGGGGTATCTGACCCGTCGTCTCGTCGATGTTGCCCAGGATTGCATCATCGTGTTGGATGATTGCAAAACCAAGGAAGGTATTACGCTCGGCGCCGTCGTTGAGGGCGGAGAGGTTTCTTCGCCGCTTTCCGAGAGAATTCTCGGACGCGCGCCCGCCGAGGATATCAAGGACCCGATAACGAACAAAACACTGGTCAAAGCCGGCACCTTGATCGACGAAGAAATGTCGCTAATGGTTGATGAGGCGGATGTGGAAAACGTCAAGGTCCGCAGTGTCCTGACCTGTAATCTGAAAGAAGGCGTCTGCGGCAAGTGTTATGGCCGTGATCTGGCCCGCGGTACCCCGGTCAACATGGGCGAAGCGGTTGGTGTTATTGCGGCGCAGTCGATCGGCGAGCCAGGCACACAGCTTACGATGCGGACCTTCCACATCGGTGGCGCGGTGCAACGTGGTGCCGTTCAATCCCGGGTCGAAGCCAACATTGACGCCAAGGTACAATTGAAAAATTGCCAGACCGTCAAAAGCTCGCAAGGTGTGCAGATTATTATGTCGCGTAATGCGGAACTGTCTCTTGTCGATGATAAGGGACGTGACCGGGCGCGCCATCGCTTGCCTTATGGCTCGAAACTGCTGGTTAAGGACAAGGCCAAGGTCAACCGGGGGGACAAGATCGCCGAGTGGGATCCCTACACCCTTCCGGTCATGACCGAAAAAGAAGGTATAGTTAACTACCTGGATATCGTCGAAGGCCTGTCCATGTCGGAAAAAGTGGACGAAGCCACCGGCATTGCCTCCAAGGTTATTGTCGATTGGAAACAACAGCCTAGGGGCTCCGAGTTGAAACCCCGGATCACCCTTCGCGACAAGAAGGACAAGGTGATTACCTTGGATAACGGGCATGAAGCGCGTTATTTCCTGTCCGTGGACGCCATTCTCTCCGTTGAAAACGGTCAAAAGGTCCACGCCGGTGACGTGTTGGCGCGTATTCCCCGTGAATCCGCCAAGACCAGGGATATTACCGGTGGTCTGCCGCGTGTAGCGGAACTGTTCGAGGCCCGCAAACCCAAGGATTATGCGATTATCTCCGAATCCGAAGGCCGGGTCGAATTTGGCAAGGACTACAAAAACAAACGCCGTATCGTTGTTGTGCCAAGCGATGACAAGGCCGAACCTGTCGAATACCTGGTGCCCAAGGGTAAGCATATTTCCGTTCAGGAAGGCGATTATGTCGAAGTCGGTGACAGCCTTATGGATGGTAGCCCTGTTCCCCACGACATCCTGCGGGTTCTGGGTGTCGAGGCCCTGGCAAAATATCTGGTTGACGAAATTCAGGATGTTTACCGCCTGCAAGGGGTGCGAATTAATGACAAGCACATCGAAGTCATTGTTCGCCAGATGCTGCAAAAAGTGGAAGTCACCAGTGGAGGCGATACAACCTTCCTGGTGGGCGAATTGATCGATCGTAACGATTTCGAGGCGGTCAACATAGAAACCAAGAAAAATGGTGGAAAAATTGCCCAGGGCCTGCCGGTTCTTCAAGGCATCACCAAGGCCAGTTTGCAGACGCGGTCCTTCATTTCTGCCGCGTCGTTCCAGGAAACAACGCGGGTCCTTGCAGAAGCCTCCGTTTCAGGGCGAATCGATACCCTCGTTGGTCTCAAGGAAAACGTTATCGTCGGTCGGCCGATCCCGGCCGGCACCGGCGCTATTATGAACGGTTTCCGCGAAATTGCGGCGGCGCGGGACAAGGAATTGGCAGCCCTGCACGCAAATGAAGAAGAAGAGGAAATCGAGCTGGAAGCCCCAGGAATCCCTGAAACTCCCGCAGAAAATGTGCCTGCGGAAGGGGCTGAATAAGGCGGATTTGTAGATAAAATATTCCGGCGGACCCGGCTTTTGCCGGACCGCCGGAAAGCCTTTAAAAATCAGCGTTTTTTGGGGTTGACGAGGTCGGGACACGTTACTATATTCCGGCCACTCCGCAGGGGCTGGTGGTGGGCCGACCGGTCTAGACGCAGCCGCCTTGCGATTTGAGAAAAAATGAGTTCTGGGCCTCCGGGCAGTTATGTTTCGACCAGGAGGTCATTTGGGTTGTTCTTGAGTTATTAAGTTAATTCAAGGGCTTGGCGTCTGGGCTTTGCCCATGGTGCCGCTAAAAGTATGAGAAAACTGGGCCTTCTTCAGAATTCTGGGAAAGTCTTTTAGGATTGGACGAACCGAATGCCGACGATCAACCAATTGATTCGCAAACCGCGAAAACCACCGGTGGTGCGAAATAAAGTGCCGGCGCTTGAGGCCTGTCCGCAAAAACGTGGTGTATGCACCCGCGTTTACACGACAACGCCGAAAAAGCCGAACTCGGCGCTTCGCAAAGTCGCCCGTGTCCGGTTGACCAACGGTTTTGAGGTTACGTCCTATATTCCCGGCGAGGGCCATAATCTCCAGGAACATTCCGTCGTTATGCTCCGTGGGGGTCGCGTCAAGGACCTTCCGGGTGTTCGTTATCACATTGTTCGTGGAACCCTTGATACCCAGGGTGTTTCCGAGCGCCGCCAGCGTCGTTCGAAATACGGCGCCAAACGGCCGAAATAGGAATAGCCCCGATGTCACGTCGCCGCGCCGCAGAAAAAAGGCAGATACTGCCCGATCCGAAATTCAAGAATCTGGTCGTTGCCAAGTTTACGAACAGCCTGATGTTGGACGGGAAGAAATCAGCTGCCGAAAAAATTATCTACGGCGCTTTCGACATTATCGAAAAGAAATCAGGCCAAGACCCCCTGAAGACATTTCTCGAAGCTATTGAGAATGTTAAGCCGTCCGCCGAGGTTCGTTCCCGGCGCGTCGGTGGCGCGACGTACCAGGTGCCGGTTGAAGTCCGCAGCGGTCGTCGTCAGGCCCTGGCGATCCGCTGGCTTGTTGAACTTTCGCGCAAACGGTCCGAAGACACGATGACCGAGCGCTTGTCGGGAGAATTGCTGGACGCGGCCAATAATCGTGGCGCGGCAGTTAAAAAACGGGAAGACACCCACAAGATGGCAGAGGCTAATAAGGCCTTCTCCCATTACCGTTGGTAAATCCCAGGAAATAATATAATGGCCCGCACAACTCCCATCGAACAGTACCGTAATATCGGAATTATGGCTCACATCGACGCCGGTAAAACGACGACGACGGAGCGAATTCTCTATTATACCGGCAAATCCTATAAAATTGGCGAAGTCCACGACGGCAACGCCACCATGGATTGGATGGAGCAGGAACAGGAACGCGGGATTACGATTACGTCGGCAGCAACGACATGTTTCTGGCGCGATTATCGGGTCAATATCATTGATACGCCGGGCCATGTCGATTTCACCATTGAGGTGGAACGCAGCCTGCGGGTCCTCGATGGCGCCGTCGCCGTGTTTGATTCCGTTGCCGGCGTAGAGCCGCAATCGGAAACAGTGTGGCGGCAAGCTGATAAATACGAAGTTCCCCGGATTTGCTTCGTCAACAAGATGGACCGCACCGGTGCCGATTTCTTTCGATGTGTCGAGATGATGGTTGACCGACTGGGTGCCAATCCGGTGGTTATGCAGCTCCCCATCGGGATCGAGGAAGATTTTATAGGTGTTGTCGATCTGGTCAAAATGAAGGCCCTGATTTGGAAAGATGAAAGTCTGGGCGCTGAATTTGACGAAGTCGATATCCCCGATGATTTGGCCGATCAAGCGGCTGAATATCGTGAAAAATTGCTTGAAGCGGTTCTTGAGCAGGATGATGTGGCCCTGGAAGCTTATCTGGAAGGCACCGAGCCCGACGAAGATACGCTTCGTAAATGCGTCCGTGCGGGCACCGTTAGCGGGGACTATATCCCGGTTCTGTTGGGCTCCGCCTTCAAGAACAAAGGCGTGCAGCCGCTGTTGGACGCGGTTATCGATTTCTTGCCATCTCCTGTCGATGTTACCGCCATCAAGGGCAACAAGGTCGACAGCGAAGAAGAGATCGAGCGGCATAACTCCGATGACGAGCCGTTCTCTGGCCTTGCCTTCAAAATCATGAACGACCCCTTCGTCGGCTCCCTGACCTTCATCCGCGTCTATTCCGGTGTTGTCGAGACGGGTCAAAGCATTATGAACACCGTCAAGGGCAAGCGTGAGCGCGTCGGTCGTATGCTGTTGATGCATTCAAACAGCCGCGAAGATACGAAAGAAGCGCGCTCGGGTGATATTATCGCCCTCGCCGGCCTCAAGGACACCACGACCGGTGACACGATTTGTGATCCCGAAAATCAGATTGTTCTGGAGCGCATGGAATTCCCCGATCCGGTTATCGAAATCGCCGTTGAACCGAAAACGCAAAGCGATCAGGAAAAGATGAGCACTGCCCTTCATCGTCTGGCGGCGGAAGATCCTTCTTTCCGGGTCGCATCCGATGTCGAAAGCGGGCAGACGATCATCAAGGGCATGGGCGAATTGCATCTTGAAATTATCGTCGATCGGATGCTCCGTGAATTCAAGGTCGATGCGAATATCGGCCAGCCGCAGGTGGCTTATCGGGAAACCATCGGCAAAGAATCCGATGTTGATTACACCCACAAGAAGCAGACCGGTGGTTCGGGGCAGTTCGCCCGTATAAAAATGAGGCTGGAGCCGCTGCCGCCGGGATCCGGTTTTGAATTTGAAAGCAAAGTCGTCGGGGGCAACATCCCTAAAGAATTCATCCCCGGCATTAAAAAAGGCATCGAGTCCGCTTTGTCTGCCGGCATCAAGACCGGCTTCCCCGTTACCGACCTGAAAGCGGTCGTATATGACGGCGCTTCCCATGACGTTGATTCAAGTGTCATGGCCTTTGAAATTGCCGCCCGCGCGGCCTTCCGCGAAGCTGCCCTTAATGCCAAGCCGCAGCTTTTGGAGCCGATTATGCGGGTTGAGGTGGTGACGCCGGATGAGTACCTGGGTGATATCATCGGTGATCTGAACAGCCGGCGCGGCAGTGTTGGCGGCATGGACCAGCGCGGCAACGCGCGCGTCATTAATGCCATGGTGCCGCTTGCCACGATGTTTGGTTATGTGAACACGCTGCGTTCCATGAGCCAGGGCCGGGCCCAGTTCACAATGCATTTTGACCACTACCATGTTGTGCCCAATCAAGTATTTGAAGAAATCCAAACCCGGCTCGCGGGGTAGGGCGCCCCACCGGGAAGAACCGCACGTTACGGAGTATTAAAAAATGGCCAAGGAAAAATTTGAACGCACAAAGCCGCATTGCAACGTCGGCACGATTGGTCACGTTGACCATGGCAAGACGACGCTGACGGC
>LFEN01000048.1 GCA_001510075.1 Alphaproteobacteria bacterium casp-alpha2 | reverse complement strand
GGTGGGTGGGCGGGCTGTCATTTGACGGCTGCCGAGGACAGGACTAGGTTTCTCCTGAACGTTCGAAACCGCTGGATAAGGGCGTATTCCCTTGGGGGTGCCCTTGGGGGTGCCCTGGGGAGTGCCCTGGGGAGTGTAGGTCTTGTTGAAACGCATGCTCAAATTCGCCGGTCTTGTTTTACTTGCCGTTGCCATTGTCTCCGGCGCCGCGCCTGCGCGCGCCCAGGGAATTTCCCTGATCCGTGATGCGGAAATAGAAAATGCCATCCGCATATTTGCCGCCCCCATTTTCCGCGCTGCCAAACTTAACGCATCGTCGATCAAAATTCATTTGGTCAATGATAGCGCCCTAAACGCTTTTGTCACTGGCGGGCAAAGGGTTTTTATCAACACCGGCCTGATCACGGCGGCAAAAAGCCCCGGACAAATCATTGGCGTCATCGCCCATGAAACCGGCCACATCGCCGGCGGCCATCTGGTCAGGATCCGCAATCAGATTAATAAATCCTCGACCGCCGCGATCGTCGCAACTGTACTGGGCGCCGTCGCCATCGGCGCCGGTCGAGGCGACATCGGCGCCGCCGTTATAGCCGCCGGCCAGGGCATCGCCACGCGCGATTTTTTGAAATACACCCGCACCCAGGAAGCCGCCGCCGATCAGGCGGGGTTGAAGTACCTCGACCAAGCCGGGATTTCGTCGCAGGGCTTTCTCGACTTTATGAAGTTGCTGGGTGAACAGGAACTGCTGGTACCGGGGCAGCAGGACCCCTACGTCCGCACCCACCCCTTGAACCGGAACCGGGTTTCCAACATCGACAACCATGTCGCCCATTCACCCCATACCGGCAAGCGATTGCCGGCGAAATATGACGCTTTGTTCAAACGCGCCCGGGCCAAGCTCGTCGGCTTTTACAATTCGATTGGGATGACGCGGCGTTTCTACAAGGAATCCGACAACAGCCTGGAATCCCGTTATGCCCGGGCCATCGCCCAATACCGCAAACCCAACCTGGCCAAGGCCACGGAACTGATCGACGGCCTGCTGGCGGAGCACCCCAACGACCCCTATTTCTGGGAACTCAAGGGGCAGATGAATTTCGAAAACGGCGATGCGAAGAAAGCCCTGCCGGCCTATCAGAAAGCCGTCGATTTGTTGCCGCTCAACGGCCTGATCCGCCGCGATTTGGCCCGTGTGCAACTGGCCATGAACGATCCGGCCCTGCTCGACGCTGCCATTTTAAACCTGCGCCACGCCATTTCCCGCGAACGGGACTCTCCTTTTAACTGGCGGCAACTGGCCATCGCCTACGGCCGCAAGGGAGACAAGGGCCACAGCTCACTGGCGCTGGCCGAAGCCGCCTTGCTGAACCACAAGGCATCGGAAGCCCGCTACCACGCCGGCCTGGTCGAGCGCCTGTTCCCCAGGGGATCGCGGGAATGGATCCAGGCTCAGGACATTCTTTTGGCCCTGCCGAAGAAAAAACCCTGAGCGGGGCTTTCGGGGGAGCCATGCCCAAGCTCTTTTTCGCGTTTCTGATCTTGACCCTTGGCGCCGGCCTGCTCGGCGCCTGTGCCAAGCCCCGTCCCGGCGCCGATGTCACGCCTTCGGGCCGGATGGATATTCTAGGCCCGGTGCCGGTTTTTGAGTCCAACCCCCTGCCCGGCGACTGGGTCACCGAGGGCAAGCCCGCCGATGGCCAACTGGCGGTGGTGGAACTGAACGCCATCCCGGCACTACGCATCATCAACGGCCCGACCAGCTTTGCCTCCGTCAAGCCGACCCGGGCCTCGATGCTGGCGACGCCCTATCTCAGTTGGTCATGGAATATGACGCCGCAGGAAAAGGGCGATCACCCGGTCAGGATCGTCGTCGGTTTTCACGGCGGGGTGGCCGAAAACCCCGGCTGGCAGACGGCACCCAAAGGTAAATCCGGCAAGCTGCTGCCGCCCCACGACCGGGCGGTGGTTGTTTTGTGGGGACTGTCCGCCTTGCAACGCGGCGCCATCACCATGCCGCCCAGCAAAGGTAAAATACAGGCCCCGGCCCGCTACGTCGCCCGCGGCGGCAGTGAAAACACGCGCACCTGGTGGTTTGAAACGGTGGATTTGTCCGACATCTACCGCCGCGCCTGGCCCGATGACAAAACCGAAGACGTCCGCATCGTGTTTATCGGCATCGCGGCGGCGGCCGGCCACCTCCCCCGCCCCGGCCACATCGCCGGGCTTCGGCTATCACGTTAACGTTAACCCTATAACGTTAATCCGGCCCCCTAAACCCTGTACAGGTGGGCGTAAAAAAAGCAATATGCCCCTGAAACACCACTGGGCCCATTAATAAAGCAAAGCAGAGACTCCCCCATGAAAATGACCCGCCTGTTGCCGTTCTTGTTCGCCGTCACCGCCTTCGCCGCCTTGCCGTTTATGAGCGAGGCCGGGGCCGCAGAGAAATCCCAATCGCCCCATATGGCGCCCACGATGTCTCCCACGATGTCGCCGGTCGAGCGCAAGGCCATCGAAGATATTGTCCGCGACTACATCTTGAAAAACCCGGAAGTGGTCATTCTATCGATCCAGACCATGCAGGCGCGCGATAAACAGGCCGCCCAGGAAAAGGCCAAGGCCAGTCTGGTCAAGTTCCGCCCCGACCTGTTGAACGATCCGGCGTCTCCCGTCGGCGCCAACCTCAAGGGCGATGTGACCATTGTCGAGTTTTACGATTATCGTTGCGGCTACTGCAAACGGGTATTCCCGGACGTCATGAAAGTCCTCAACGAAGACAAGAACATCCGCTACGTGTTCAAGGAATTCCCGATCCTGGGCCCTGAATCCATCACCGCGTCAAAGGCGGCGCTGGCGGCCTGGAACACGGACAAGGGAAAATACCAGGCCTTCCACACGGCGATGATGAATGCCAAGGGCGGCCTGCCGGAAAGCCGGGTGATGCGGATCGCCGCCGAGACCGGCTATGACGTCAGGGCCCTCAAGAAAGCCATGAGCGACCCCCGCGTCCAAGCCCAGATCGAGAAAAATTACGCCATCGCCCAGGCGCTCGACATCAACGGCACGCCGGCTTTTATTATCGGTGACGAGATCATCCGCGGCGCTGTCGATATAGGCACCTTGAGGCAACTCGTCGCCAAGGCCAGAGGAAGTTAAGACTGGTAGCTGAAGAAGAGCGTCACTTCACCGGCAACGACATGTACTGAAAGCCGTTGGCTCGTTCGACCAGTAACAGAAGATTTTTCTGTTTGGCCTTTTTGGCGGCGCTGTATAAATCCACCACCTGTTTTGGTTGCCAGACTTGCTGCTGATTGACCTGGATAATCAGGTCGCTGCGGACAAGCTCCATAAATTTTATTTTCTTATCGACCAGGGTGACGACGACGCCGTGGGAACTCCAGCGCAGGTCCAGGCCTTTGCGCATTTTTGGGGTTAAGGTCGCCATGGTCAGACCGAGCGGCGCGATGGTGCCAACATCGGTATTGGTGACGCGCCACGCCGGGGCCCAGGCGCCCAGCGTCATCGTCAGGCTGAGCGGCTTGCCGGCGCGGATGGCGGCGACCTTGACCTTTTGGCCGGCCTTGGTGCCTTGGGCGATGCCGATCATCTGCTTGAACGAGGTAATTTTCTGGCCCGCGTATTCGAGGATCAAATCGCCGCGTTCGATGCCCGCCTTGTTGGCGGGGCCACCGAGGGCCACGTCGCGAACCATAATACCGTTAAGATTGTCGCGGCCAAGGGCATGGGCGATTTTCCGGGACATGCCTTGAATCTGCATGCCGGTAAAGCCGGACTCGGCCAACGCCGATTTCGACACCACACCCAACAGACACGCCGCCAGCAGAACGGCAAAACAGAGGGGCGTCGCTGTTGTTCTGAAAAGTTTCATTGCGCCTCGGCCGAGTACGGATCAAATCTAAAAAAAGTCTAGTGCTTGCAGGGTCTTAAGACAACCGGGCGGAAAGAACCATGCCTTTGCCCGCGTCAAAGCGCCGAATAAATGTACGCATTTGTACGCATTTATGGACATTTTTTATTATTTGCATTTATTTTCAAATGCTTATGGCGTTCCATCACCGATATTGGAATTTCGCCACAGGCAACCCTGCCCGTCCCGGTTGTCAATGGACCGGGGGTGCAAAAGCCCCCCCCCCTAACACTCCGGCCCCTTCAGGGCTTCGATCTTTTCCAGTTTCTGGATGGCAGTGAATTCAGAGAAGACCATTTCCATTCTCGGCGTGACGCCGTTGTCGAGGACCACCGCTTCGACCTCGTAGCTGGGGGCGGCGTTTTTGCTGTCGATGGCGTAAAAGGCCAGGCGCACGGTCCAGCCGGGACGGTCTAGAAGTGCTCCGAATTTTCCCCACATGCTGCTCGATTTATCCTTCAGCGGCAAAATGATAGCGACGACACGCTGCGGGCCTTCTTCGTCGGTGCCGTCGAAGGTGATCGTTTCGGCCCGCTTGGCGCCGGCCTCGGCCTGTTCAATCAGCCACGCCGTCAGCCCGAAATAAAATAGCGTTCCCGGCGGCAGGTCCATGTCGAATTCTTTCGGCTCACGGAACTCGGCTTGTCCGGGGCTATCCTTTCCGTTCGGAAAAGATTCGGCCCGGCCCCGGAAACGGGTTTCCTCGCCATCCAGCACCGAGGAGGCAGCGAAGCGGTATTCGTTGCCGTCGGTGGATTCCCAACCGGTGTAGGTTAAATCCTGGTTGATGGTGGCGCCGCTCTGGATTTTCACCCGCATCTTGATCTGTTCCGTCGTGATCCAGGCGCCGCAGATCTTTTCTATCCGCGTTTTGACCGCACCCTGGACATCGGAAAACCCACCCGACGACGTCGCCTTGCCCAGAGACAGGGAATACAGCGCCCGGTGCGGCACGATATCGGCGACAGCAGGCGAGGCGGCAATAACGACGGCTGCCAAGGCGATGATCATCAAGCCGGAGTATTTCATTTAGCCTGTATCCATGTTGATGGATGCTGTTAAGCATAGGCGCTCCCCCCGCCCCCGGCAAAGCCGTTCTTGCGAAAAGCCCCTAGGGGCTATATCCAGACAGCTACGGTAATAACCAGAATGTTTTTGTCCCCATGCGCGTGCTCAGTGTTTTCGGAACCAGGCCCGAGGCCATCAAGATGGCCCCCGTCGTCAAAGCCTTGGACGAGGCCCCCGGCATTGAAGCCAGGGTCTGCGTCACCGGCCAGCACCGCGCCATGCTGGACGGGGTGCTAGACCTGTTTGCCATCAAGACAGCGTATGATCTGGATATTATGCAAGACGCCCAGGATCTGGCCCATATCACGACCACCGTGCTCAACGCCATGGCCGGCGTCTTCGACAATTTTTCCCCCGACCGGGTGCTGGTTCACGGCGACACGACGACGACGCTGGCCGCATCGCTGGCGGCCTATTACCGGAAAATTCCCGTCGCCCATGTCGAGGCCGGGCTGCGCACCGGCGACCGCTACGCGCCGTTCCCGGAAGAAATCAACCGCAAGCTGGCGGATAGTATCGCCGATCTTCATTTCGCCCCGACGCAAGGCGCCAAAGAAAATCTGCTGGCCGAAGGCGTTGCGCCCGGCACCATCATCGTCACCGGCAACACGGTCATCGACGCGCTTTTGGGCGTTACCGACAAACTGAAAAGCGACGACGGATTGCGCCAGAAGCAGGAAGCGGCGTTCGCGGACCTCGACCCCAGCAAGCGCCTGATTCTGGTCACCGGCCACCGGCGGGAGAATTTCGGCCAGGGGTTCGAAAACATCTGCGGGGCGCTGGCGGACATCGCTGGGCGCGGCGACGCCGATATCGTCTACCCCGTGCATCTCAACCCCAATGTCCAAGAACCGGTGCAACGGCTGTTGGGCGGCAAGGATAACATTCATTTGATGCAACCCTTGGACTATTTGCCCTTTGTTTACCTGATGGGCCGCGCCGACATTGTCATTACCGATTCCGGCGGCATTCAGGAAGAAGCGCCGTCGCTGGGAAAACCCGTTTTGGTCATGCGCGATGTCACCGAACGCCCGGAAGCCGTCGAAGCGGGGACGGTGAAACTGGTCGGCACGGACAAGGACGTGATCGTTTCCGAATGCGCCCGCCTGCTTGACGACAAGGACGCCTATGAGGCGATGAGTCACGCCCACAATCCTTACGGCGACGGCAAGGCCGCAGAGCGCATCGTCAAGGAATTGTCCCCGTGAGCATTAAAAGCCTTACCGTTACCGGCCTCGGCTACGTCGGTCTGCCGACGGCGGCGATATTCGCCGGCAAGGGTTTGGGCGTGCTGGGCGTAGACATCAGGAAAGACATCGTTGACGGCATCAACCGGGGCGAGGTTCATTTTGTTGAACCGGACTTGCATTCCATCGTCCAGGACGCCGTCGGCAACGGAACACTTCGCGCCGCCACCGAGCCTGAAGGAGCCGACGCGCATATCATCGCCGTGCCGACGCCCTTTACCGACAATCACAAGCCGGATCTGCGCCATCTGATGGCGGCGGTCGACAGTTTGGCCAAGGTTCTGAAAAAAGGCGATCTGGTGATCGTCGAATCGACCGTCCCCGTCGGCACCACCGCCGCCGTATCGGCGCGGTTGTCCGAACTGCGCCCGGACCTTACGTTTCCCCACGACAATGGTGGAACGGCGGATGTCCGCGTTGCCCACAGCCCGGAACGCGTGTTGCCCGGCAACGTGGTCCGGGAATTGACCGAAAACGATCGCGTCATCGGCGGCCTGACACCCGAATGCGCCGAACAGGCGAAAGCGCTTTATGCCTTGGCCGTAAACGGCGAATGCCTGTTGACCAGCGCAGCGACGGCGGAACTGGTGAAGTTGTCGGAAAATGCCTACCGCGACGTCAACATCGCCTTCGCCAACGAGCTGTCGGTGATTGCCGATAAACTCGATATCGATATCTGGGAAGCCGTCGAGCTGGCCAATCGCCATCCCCGCGTCAATATTCTGCAACCCGGCCCCGGCGTCGGCGGCCATTGCATCGCCGTCGATCCCTGGTTCATCGTTGATTCGGCGCCCAAGAACACGGACCTGATCCGTGCTGCGCGCAAGGTCAATGACGCCAAGCCGTATCACCTGGTCGATCAGATCATCGGCGTCGCCAAAAACATCAACGACCCGGTCATTGCGTGTCTCGGCCTGGCCTACAAAGCCGACATCGACGATTTGCGCGAAAGCCCGGCAGTCACCGTGGTCAAGGCGCTGAGCACGTCCGGGATCGGCGAAATCATGGCCGTCGAGCCGTATGTGGACGCCTTGCCCGAAGAACTGGACGCCCTGGATGGCCTGACCTTGGCCGGGCTGGAAGATGCCCTGGAGCGGGCCGATGTTATCGTGCTGCTGGTCGATCACCGGGCGTTCAAGGATATTGCCCCGGAACGATTGGCGGGCAAAAAGATTGTCGATGCCAGAGGGATGTGGAGGGGGTTGTAGCGTTGACCTGAACCAGGTGAACTTATAACTTCCTTGCATGCTCGCTACTGAAAACCCCGTCCGCGATGACGAAAAGCGCCAGATCGTTGTGCACGTCAATTTCAAGGACGATGCGGGCTACACCTTCGTCCTCAATAACTGCGAAAACATCGCCGAGTATTACGCCGCCAAGGGCAAGGACGTTGAAATTCGCGTCGTCACCCATGGCCTCGGCCTGCATATCCTGCGCGAAGACACCTCGCCGGTGAAAGAACGGCTGCAGAAAATGGATGCAGCCATGGAAAACTTGTCCTTTTACGCCTGCACCAACACGGTGGAGCGCATGACCAAGGCGGAAGGCAAGGAACCGGTGCTGTTCCCCGAGGCGATCATGGTGCTGGCCGGGATCCCCGAAATTATCGAGTTGCAGCGCGCCGGCTGGATCTACATCAAGCCGTAAGAGCCGCCGGCTTTTTTGGGGGGGAGGAGACATGACAACCAAAACCATCATCACCTGCGCCGTCACCCGGTTTGTTCCCGGCAAAGACGACCCCATGGACCCGGCCGCCGGCAGCCAGCTGGAAACGGCGGCGGCGAGGTGGCGACGCCGGCAGCGGCGCGCAAAATCCTCGGTCTTTAGCCCCTAAAACAAGCCATTCGCCTGTTGCACGGCGCGAACGTAGGCGACGATGGCGGAAAGCTGCGCGTCGGTGACGCCCTTGACGGGCTTCATGTCGCCGAATTTCCAATGGTGCGCCCGGGTACCCTTTTTCGCCGCGATGAAGAACGATCCGTCTGCGTGGTGGCCGGGATGATAGACCCGGTGAATGAACGTCGGCCCCTTGTCCGTGCCACGTCCGGTCTTGCCATGACACGACGCGCAAAAGGCCTGGTAGTTGAGTTTGCCGACATTAAGGGGGGCCGTCATCTTGGGTTCCTGGGGATTGTCAAAAATCCCCTTCTGTCCGGCCCAGGCGGGGGTGCCGGACATGGAAAAGACGGCAATCAGAAGGGCCAGGGTTATTTTGTTAGCCTTCATACGGAAGCTCCCTAAAACCAGAAGTTAATACCGGCGACGAGGAACAAATCGTCAGTTTCCTCGCCCTCTTGATCGGCGAAGTTGGCGGTGGCGCCGAACTTCTTTTCCCAGTGCAGGCCGACATACGGGGCGAATTCGCGCTTGATTTCATAACGCAGCCGAAGCCCCAGTTCCAGGCTGTTGACCCCGGCGCCGGATTTGATTTCCGTGTCTTCGGAGACTGCGATGGTGGTTTCCAGCGACGGTTGCACGATCAAGCGTTGGCTCAGCCGGAAGTCCCGTTCCGCATCAATCCTCAGCGAAACATCGCCTTTTTCGCTGACGAACAGGTCGAGGTCGGTTTCCACGAACTGCTTGGCCAGCCCCTGCAGGCCGAGAACGCCGTAGGTGCGGTCCGGGTCCGGTTTCAGGTCGTGGCGAACGCCGACGTTGAGGTCAAAATAATCGGAAACCGGGCGCCGGTAGAGAAATTGCAGCTCGGCGGCTTCGGTGGTTTTGCCGACGGGTTTTTCGCCTTCCGATTTGAAGGCGAGGCGGTGGTCATCGTTGCCGATCCAGGCGTTGACGTCCCAGGCAAGGATGTCGTCGTTGCCGGCCCGGTATTCAAGCTGCTCGACCTGGAAAAAAGTGTAGATGGTGTCGTCCAATTCTGCCGCACGGGGTGCGCCCGAAACCAGGGCAATCCCCAAACCAAAGACGACAACAGGAAAAAGTCTGATCATTGTTTTCGTTATTGCAGGCTCGACGTTTCAGTTTCGACGATGACCTTGCGAAACATGCCGCTGGCCATGTGATACATGAGATGGCAATGGAACGCCCACTGGCCGGGGGCATCGACCTCGACATCGGCCTCCACCGTGGTGCCCGGCGCAATGGACAGGGTGTGCTTGGCCGGGTTGTGCTTGGCGCTGCCGTTATCGAGGATCTGCCACATGCCGTGCAGATGCATGGGATGGGTCATCATGGTTTCGTTGATGAACTTGAAGCGCACCCGCTCGCCCAGCTTCAGCCGGACGGGATCGGCGTCGGAATACTTCTTGCCGTTAATCGACCAGATGTAGCGCTCCATGTTGCCGGTCAGGCGGATAATGATCTCACGCCCCGCCTTGCGTGGCTTGTACAGCGGCTTGAACGCCTTGAGGTCGGCATAGGACAGCATCTTGCCGCCGTCCGCTGCCCTCGGCATCAGGCCGCTGCCCACCGCATAGAAAGGGTCGGGCTTTTCGGTCATTGCCGGCATGGCCATCTTCGAGTGGTCCATCTTGGGCATAGCCATCTTTGAATGATCCATCTTGGGCATGGCCATCTTTGAATGGTCCATCTTGGGCATCGCCATCTTCGAATGATCCATCTGGGGCATGTCCATCTTTGAGTGGTCCATGCCGCCCATGTCCATGCCGCTCATGTTCATATCGGCCATGCTCAGCACCTGCGGCTTACGGGTTTCCGGCACCGCCGCTTTCATGCCCATTTCGGGGGCCAGGGTGGCGCGGGCAAAACCGGTGCGGGCCATGGATTCGGCAAACACCGTAAAGGCTTTGTTTTCCGTCGGCCGGACGATGACGTCATAGGTTTCGGCGACGGCGATGCGGAATTCGTCCACCGGCACCGGACGCACGTTGTTGCCGTCGGCCTGGACCACGGTCATCTTCAGCCCCGGAATGCGGACATCGAAATAGGTCATGGCGGCGGCATTGATAAAGCGCAGCCGCACCCGCTCGCCGGCCTTGAACAGGCCGGTCCAGTTCTGTTTCGGGTTTTTGCCGTTGACCAGGAAGGTATAGCCGCTGACATCGGCGATGTCGGTCGGCGTCATCCGCATGTCGCCCCAATCCATGCGGTCAGCCAGGGCCGCATCAAAACCCATTTTCTCGACATCCTCGAAAAAACCGGGAACGGTGCGCTGCTGGTAATTGTAGTAATCGGATTGTTTTTTCAGGTTGCCGAGAATGCTTTCCGGCGCGTCTTTGTGCCAGTCCGACAAGACGACGACGTATTCCCGGTCAAAGCGGAAGGGATCGCGTTTTTTCGGCTCGATGACGATGGCGCCATAGATGCCGACCTGCTCTTGCAGCCCGGAATGGCTGTGATACCAGTACGTGCCGCTTTGCTGCGCCGGAAAACGATAAGTGAAGGTGGATTTGGCCTTGATGCCGGGGTAACTGATCCCCGGCACGCCGTCCTGGTCGTACGGCAAAATCAGCCCGTGCCAGTGGATCGAGGTGTCCTCGTCGAGCTTGTTGGTGACGTTGATGACCAGATCCTCGCCTTCCTTGAAGCGCAATACCGGGCCGGGGATGCCGCCATTGATGGACAGCGCCCTTTGTTCCACACCGATAATATTCACCGTCGTTTCGGCGATCGTCAGATCATACGTCACCGCCTTGGCGGCAAAAGGCATCGCCGCAACAAGAACCGCCAGGGCCAGAAAGCAATTTTTCAAATTCATCATCATCGTTTTTTTATCCGGGTTGGGGGATTAGTTGAATTTGATCTCACCCACCATCCCGGATTCGTAATGGCCGGGAAGGTTGCAGGCGAATTCAAGCTTCATGGCCTTGGTGAATTTCCAGACGATCTCGCCGGGCTTGCCGGGTTCCAGCAGGATACTGTTGGGGTCGCTGTGGGCCATCTTCATTTTGCCTCCGCCGTGATCCATCTTCATGCGGTCAAAATTGACGCGGGTGGGCTCGAGCATGCCGTGCTCCATCATTTTAGCCATCTCTTTTTGATGAACGGAATGCATGGCCGACGTGCCGAGGCCGAATTCATGCAGGAATTCACCCTTGTTGACGATCTTGAAGCGGATGGTTTCCCCGGCGTTGACGGAAATGGCTTCCGGCTCGTAGAAATTGTCCTGCATGACGACGCTAATGGTCCGGGTGGCTTCGCCCGCCTTGCCCGGTTTTCCGAAAGCGTATTGATGGGCCGGCTCGCCCCTCTTATTGATGGCCTCATTGACCTATTTTCCATGCCCCTGATCGGCCCGGGCAGTGGCTCCGGACATGAAAAAGGCGGCTATCAAAGCCACCGTTAAAAAGCTTTTTGTATTATTTTCGGATTTTCGTGAAGGCATTTTATTGTTCTTCCTTGCTGTTGCTTTTGATTGACAAGAAAGCTTCTAAAGCTTCCAGCTAGGGGAAGGTCAAGGGGGGGGAATTGGCGGAGAGAGAGGGATTCGAACCCTCGATACGGTTGCCCGTATACTGAGTTAGCAACCCAGCGCCTTCAGCCACTCGGCCACCTCTCCGTAACGCGACGTTACATAGTCCGGGACGGCCCTTCAAGCAAGGCTCTAGACTTCAACGCCGTCGACCTTGCGCGCGCCGGTAAAGGTCTTGGTGCGGGATATGGGCGGTTGGGTGATTTCGCCTTCCATGGGCTCGGCGACGTTCCAGGAAATGATGCCCCCGGTTTTGCGTTTTAGTTCGGCAACGGAAATTCGGAACACGCACTGCGGGTCGCCGGCGGCGGCATAGAGGTGTTTGAAGCGCTTGACGGAACGGTCGATGACCACCGGCAGCGGGTGGTCGAGGCCCAAGGGCGGGACGCAATCGGCGGCGAACCCGAGCAGGCCTGAAACTTCTGAGTTATCCGGCTTGCGGACATCTCCTTCAAGGAAAAAGGCGGCGCCTAAATTTCCTTCGACCGGTTGGTGATCGCCCGCCACCAGGACCATGACCATGCGCTTGCCGATGGCGTAAATCAGCGTTTGTAAAATCGCGCCGGGTTCGGTGTCCAGCTCCTTGGCGGTGGCCGACGCGGTTTCCATGGGGGCGGAGAGTTCCACCACCTTGTCGTCAAGGCCGGCGGCTTTCAGCGCTTGTCTGACCTTTTTGACCGGGTCTGAATCCGATATTGCCATGACCTCACTCCTCTAACAGGCTCAGGTGTTATAGAAGGGCACTTCCATGCCTTTTTTCACTGCTGGCCGTTCCCACAATTCCGTGTGCCAGCGCAGGACGTTGGGGAACTCGGCCAGGTCAACCTGGTGGCGGGGATAACGGTCGACCCAGGGGAAGGTCGCGATATCGGCGATGGAAAAATTGTCATTGGCCAGATACCGGGCTTTGCCCAACTGTTCATTCATGACCTTATAAAGCCTTTTGGTCTCTTTGTGGTAGCGCTCAACGGCCTGCGGCACTTCTTCTTTGGGGTTGAACATAAAGACGTGGGCCTGACCGAACATCGGCCCGACGCCGCCCATTTGCCACATCAGCCATTGCAGGACCTCCGTGCGCGGCCGGATTTCGGTGGGCAAAAGCCCGCTGCCCGTTTTTTCCGCCAGATAAATCAGGATCGCCCCGGTTTCGAACATTTTCAACGGCTCGCCATCAGCAGTGTCCATATCGATGATGCCGGGGATTCTGTTGTTGGGGCTGATGGCCAGAAATTCCGGCTCGTGCTGCTGGCCCTTGGAAATATCGACCTCGTGAACATTGTATTCAAGGCCCAGCTCTTCCAGCATGACGGAGACCTTGCGGCCGTTGGGCGTCGCCCATGTATAAAGCTCAATCATCGATAATCCTTTGTCTTAGGCGTATTTTTTGGCTCCAGGGTCGTTGTCCTGTGGTGCAAAGCCCTCCCAAGGCACTACCTTAAGCGATAAGCGACCCAACCGAAACGCCGAAAAGGTGAAAAGCCTGACAAAACCGGTTATCATCCGAACCCTCGGCGGGGGCGCCAGAGAACAGGAGCAAACGATGACACGGACTTTTATTTCCATTCCCGCACTGGCGCTGGTGCTGAGCTTGCTGGCGCCAATGTTTGAGGGAACCCCCTTCACCGCCGAGCCGGCCGCCGCCGATTTGATGCAATGCATGGAAAGCTGCATCAAACACGAAGGCGGCAATTCGGCGGCCAACAAATCAACCTGTAAATCCCGCTGCGCCAATGTGCAATCGGGGATGGGCCAAGGGGACGGCCAAGGGCAGAAAAATCGCGATTCCGGCAGTTGCATGTCGAGCTTCAAGGACTGCCGGGAAAGTTGCGGCGCCAACAAGGCCTGCAAACAGGCATGCAAAACGGCCCTGATGCGCTGCCAGTAACCCCCTGACAGTTGCTTCGCCCCCTGCCTGTGATTTTCATCACAGGCAGGGGGGCGTTGTCCTTGTAGGGTATAGGGGTATAGTTTTAGTTCGCTGTGGCGAAGGCATCGCTTCTTGAGGGGGAAGTCGTGAGCGCAAAAACCATCAATGAAATGAACGTCCTGATCGTCGATGACGATCGCCACATGCGGATGCTGATCCGCAATGTGTTGTTCGCGTTGGGGGTGAACGATACGCTCGAAGCATCTGACGGCACGGCAGCCCTTGACGAACTTTCGACCTTCACCCCCGATCTCATTCTCTGTGATCTGAAGATGAGTCCCATGGGCGGCATCGAGTTCGTGCGCCAGGTCCGCAATCATCCCGAAAATCCCAACCGTTTTGTGCCGGTGATTATGATTACGGCGCACGCCAGTGTAGACACCGTCGCCGATGCCCGCGACGTCGGCATCAACGAATTCATGGCCAAACCGATTTCCGCTGCGGCACTGGGAAAACGCATCAGCCGGGTGATCGAGGAGCACCGCCTATTCGTCGAGGCACCCGGCTACCTGGGTCCCGACCGGCGGCGCAACACCATGGGGGTCTTCGGGGGGCGCAATCGGCGGCAAGAGGAACCAAAATTCATCGTGCCCGACGCCCCAAACCCGGCCAAAGGCTAAAGGCTGGGTTTCCCCGATACTTATTTCGTTTTTGGCGCAAGATGGCGGGCGGCTTCGCTAATGGTGTCTTCCAAAGTCCTTGTTTCATCCATGGTTTCACGGGTTTCCGCCGCGAACGGCGTTTTCGCCAGCACCCGGAAAATTTCCGCCGCCCCAAGGTGGAAACCGGGCGGCAGGCCGGCGTCGGCGAAGGTCTTGGCGATTTCCTCCATTTCCCCGACCCAGCGTTCCGAATCCGCCGGTAATCTCGGGATTCTGGCCTCCATCTGGGCCAGGGTTGGGCCTTGGCTGCATTCGAATTCTTCGCACAATTCAGCGCTCAGCCCCTGCGCCTCCGCCGCCAGAAGGACCGCCGTATGCAGGGTCCATGTGCCTTTGGTCAACCCGGCGTAACACATCTTCAAGGCCGACGCCCGGCCAGGGTCAGCGCCTAGGCTGAGGACCTGAAACCCCTTGCCGTGCAGGGCTTGCATCGGTGACGTATCGGCGCCGGATACATAAAACCGGGGCCCAGGGCCGTGGCCATCGGGCTTCAGGCCGATGATGCCGGCATCGATAAAGGGCGCGCCCGCGTCTGTGATGACTGCGGCAATATCGCGCGCCGTCGAAGGCGATACGGCGTTGCAATCGACATAAACCGGTTTTTTCCCCGTGGAAATCATTGCCGCCGCCACATCCTTGGCCAGGCCCAGCGCCGCCGCCGGCGGCGATGGAAAGGATCAGCGCCGCCTCGCTGGTGACAGCGTCCAACGATCCCAGGTCCCTGAGCCCCGCCGCCTCAGCCAGGCCCCGGGTTCGAGGGCCGCGCCCCTTGAGGCAGGTGACGACGTCAACTCCGTGCCCGGCCAGCACGCGGCCCGTGGCGTGGCCCATATCCCCCGGCATGAGGATGGCAACAGTGGTGGTGGACATGACGGTTTCTTCCCCTGAATAAAGTCAACGACGCTCGCCCATGGCGCGGGTTTCGTCAAGCGGGATAGGGCTTTTCAATCTTTAACAATCGGTTGCATCGCGTTCACACCCATTTCATACCCCGGTTACACCGCCGCCCAATAATGCACAGGTCAAACGAACCCAATTCATCTTCAGGAGTTGAGACCAATGGCCAAAAAAACCGTAATGATTATCGAAGACGACCTGCTTCATATGAAGCTGTTCCACGATATTCTGGAAGCCCATGGATACGAAATCATCCGCTGTCCGGAAAGTGTAAATGCCCTTGAAATCGCCGGTAACGAGCATCCGGACCTGGTTCTCCTCGATATCTGCATGCCCCATGTTTCGGGGTTCGACATCGTCAAGGATTTAAAGAGCAACAAGGATTTAAAGGCTACCCCGGTCATCGCCGTTTCCGGCATGGCCAGCAACTATGAAGAAGTCGATTACCTGATCGAAGGGTTCGATGCATTCATCCCTAAACCCATTACCGTTCCGAACTTCCTCGCCACCATTGCCGGATTTGTCTCTCCCGTGCCTTTTCCCGCCCATAAAGTCGCTTAAAAGCTGGAATAAGGCCAAAAAACGACCACTCTCCTGAAGAGAGGGCTTTTCGAAGCCAAAGCCCGGGGTGTGATGGCCATCATACCCCGGGCCGGTCCTTCCGTGCTCTAATTTTCCCGAGAATACCTATCTGACAGGGAAAGCGGACCGGAAGTTCCATGTTCGAAGACATTTTAAAGAAGGGGCTGACCCAGATAACCGAGTTTTGGGGTTATTATGGGACCTATGCGCAAGAGCCGACTTAGCGACTACAAACAAGACCGCCTGA